>JAZQZO010000041.1:0-10793 GCA_045634065.1 Acutalibacteraceae bacterium | reverse complement strand
CCCGCAGCAGACAGCGGCAATGCATCAGCAGTTCCCTCAACAAAAGAAGAAATCGCTGCAGCTTACAACAAGGCTGTTAACGATTACAAAGCTTACACAGGTAAGGTAATGCTTAAGAAGACAGAAGCTATCGACGTTAAGGCTAAGGACCTTCCCTCAGCTGTTGAAGGCATCGTAAACGGCGTTATCCAGAAGTTCATCACTTCATCAACAGAAGAATTCACATTCGAAAACGGTGTTGATGTAAACGATCCTAACAGATACGTTTCACACAAGATGGTTCCCAACGGCAGAAACGCAGAAGTTCAGGCTGCAGGTCTTGCAGAAGCTACAGCTACTCCCAATGCTGACGGCGGTTACACAATTAAGATCAAGTTCGTATCAGAAACATCAGATTTCGACGGTACAAAGAACACATCAGAACCCACATACCACAAGGGCGCTATGGATCCCCTCGATCTCGGCACACTTGATATCAACCCCATCAAGATCACATCAGCTGCTATGACATACCCCGGTGCTGAAGTAGAAGCTACTGTTGACGCTCAGGGCAGACTTGTTAAGCTTCACAACTACCTTCCCCTCGGTGGTACAGGTACAGGTTCAGTATCAGTTATCAAGGCTACAATCGGTATCGAAGGTAATATGGATACAGTTTACGAAATTACATACGCTTAATTTCTGAACACAAACAACAATTTAAGGGCTGTCTTAAGACGGCCCTTTTTAATTAGGAATTATGAATTGCGGGTGGCTCTGCCGAAATCGCCGGGTCTTTTCACGCATAGAAAGCAATAGATATTTCAATGTAAAAAGATATGCTGAAAAAGGATTCATAATTTGTAAGAAGGGAGAACCATATGAAAAAATCACTTTTATTTTTAGGCGGCACTCTTGCAGTAGGTGCAGGTGCTTTTGCCGTTGCCAATGAAGTGTTATACCGTGCTCTTATATATAAAGAAATAAAAGTTCCCAGAGGTGTTGGTAAATTTATAAGTGGTGGAACGGAGCCTGCTTATGATAAAGAAAAACTTTACAGAAGAAACAGGCTGGCACTCGAAGATTACGGCTATGAAAGACACTATATGACCAACGAGAGAGGCCATAAGGTTGTAGCTTATCACGTGAAGCCAAAGAAAGAAAGCAATGTTTTTGTTTTCGCATCACACGGTTACAGAAGTGACGGCAAGGGTGAGTGGTGCTATTTTTTCAAACACTATGTAGAAGAGTTAGGCTATAATATGTTTTTTGTTGACCATCAGTGTGCAGGTGAGAGTGAGGGTCAATATGTCGGCTTCAGTTCTTTTGAGTCTGTTGATGCAATGAAGTGGCTGGGTTATATGAACGAGACTTTCGGAGATAATATCGACATTATTCTTCACGGTATATCTATGGGAAGTACTACTGTTATGCTTATGACAGGTAAAGAAACCTTGCCGAAGAATGTGCGTTTTACAATTGCCGATTGCGGCTTTACAAGTGCCCTTGATGAGTTTAAGTATAAGCTTAAGTGTTGGGGAGCTCCTGAAAACCCTGTGGTACCTATAATCTGCAGTATGAATAAGACCAGAGCCGGCTATGATTTTCAGACTGATACCAATGCTCTTGAGGCTGTGTCTAAGGCGAAGATACCTATGCTGTTTATCCACGGCGGCGACGATGATTTTGTTCCTACTTATATGGTCAACGAATTATTTGACGCTTGTGCAGCGCCTTATAAGGATAGGTTGATAGTGCCTGGTGCAGGTCACGCAGAGAGCTATCATATTGATAAAGAGGGTTACGAAAAGAAAATTGACGAATTCATCGAAAAATTCATTAAATAAAAATCATCGCGTTTTTGATTACTTTTTCCGCGACAGGAAAAAGTAATGCCCGCGGCGAGCAAAATAAGAGCGAGTAGGCGAAAGCTTGCTCGCTCTTTGTTTTTGGCATAATTTTAAGTCTGCTATTGACGAGCAGGTGGGGTTAATTCATAATTAGTTTTGTCCACTCGAGCTGTGGGGGCGGAGCCACTTGCCAAAGTTTTCCGCTAACTAATCACTGCCTTAACACAACTCATAACTAAAAAAGGCGGGTAGGCACTAACCTACTCACCTTAACTTTATCGCAATTCCTAATTCATAATTCCGAGTTCCTAATTTGCTATAATCCAAACTCTCATTTCGTTTTCAACTCTGTTGCCCCAAAGATAATAAGGCACAGCTTTGAGCTTAACATTTTCAGTTTCAGGTTTCGTGAATGAATACAAACTACCGCTGTCGCCAACCTTAATACCGTCAGCCTCAACCATAATTGTATGTCCCAAAACATCGTCAATATAGGGCACAGCTTTTAATTCACCCTTAGTGTCGAGTCTCAGATCAAGTACTCTGCCGCCGTTGTCAACACCCTCGAAACAATAAACCAGAGGACCTCTTGAAATTGCTACGGTACCACTGAGGTCAGGTATCTTGGCAGAGGGGTAAATGATATTTATTTTATCCTCGAGTTTGATTTTAATGCAGTCACCGTCGATTGCCTCAAGGTAAATATAGCCATCTTTGAGGGGGGCATCTTTCGGAAAGTTGTTGATGTAAACGGCATAATTTTTACCGACATAGCCGGGAATTCTCACTGCCAGCTTTCCGCCCTTTTCGATGTTATAGTTAATCTCGAATCCATAGGGGTACTGAGTCTCGCAGGTGAATTTCATACCGTTTCGGAAAGACACTTCACCGCTTGCAAAGAGATGGCAGAAAGCAGTGTCGTCATTTTCGGTGTAGGCATATTTGCCGAAAGAAGAAATAAGTCTTGCCACATTTGGCGGGCAACAGGCGCAGGTGTACCACTTGGGTCTTTGAGGCAGGGCGTGTCTGTGAGTCACGGCTTCACCGCTGATGCCTGGGATAACCTCAAGGGGGTTCACATAGAAGAATCGTTTGCCGTCTTTCTGCATACCTGCAAGCACTGTATTATAAAAGGCAAGTTCCATTATGTCGGCATATTTGCCCTTGATTTCGTTTTGAAGCATCTTGCTCATAAAGAACATAAGTCCGATTGAAGCACAGGTTTCAGCATACACCGTATCAGAGGGCAGATGATAATCCACAGTGAAAGCCTCGCCGTGCACTGTTGAGCCGATACCGCCTGTGACATACATTCTTTTGTTGACAATACTGCCGTAAAGGTTTTTGCAGGCATCATAAAGCTCTGCATCATCGGTTTTTGCTGCAAGGTCAGCCATTGCCGTATAAAGATAAACAGCTCTTACACTGTGGCCGTCAGCGTTTTTCTGCTGTCTTACAGGGGCATAGCTCTGCTGATAGTGATGATTCTTTCCGTCACCGCCCCATACAGTCCATTCACGGCTTTGTCTCTCTTTTTCATAGTAGTGAGGGTCGACACCTCTGATATCCACAAAGTGCTTGGCAAGTTTCAGGCACTTTTCATTTTTGGTGATGTCAAACATTCTCAGAAGAGCAAGCTCTATTTCAGGGTGTCCGGGATAGCCCATATGCCCGCCCTCAATAAAGACATCGTAGATATGCTCCACATTTTTCTCCATTACCCTGAGAAGCTTATCTTTACCCGTAGCCTCATAGTAAGCCACAGCAGCTTCAATCATATGTCCGCTGCAATAAAGCTCGTGGCCCTCAAGGATATTAGTCCAGCGTTTGTCTTTATCTTTTATGGTGTAGTATGTATTGAGATAGCCGTCTGAATCCTGCGCTTTTTCAATGATATCGATAACTTCATCGGCAGTCTTTTCCAGGTCTTCATCGGGGAAAATAGCAAGGGAATAGCCTACGGCTTCAAGCCACTTTGCAGCGTCGCTGTCCTGAAAGACCATACCGTAAAAACCGTCGGCAGAGTCCTCACCTGCGAGAGCTTTTGCAGCGTTGATAAAGTTCTGAATAACGTGGCTTTTTTCTGTGTCTTTAGCTTCGTCACACAATACACTGTACTGGTAGGGTATGACTGTATCTTTAATTAGTTTCTGATATTCGCCTATGAAACCTGCCGATTTATAGGAGCTGATATGTAAAGGATTATGTTTTGTCATATTTATCACCTTTTTGTATTTTTATCCATTATAACAGACAGGCTTGTTATTGTAAACACGATTGTTACAATAAAGTAATAAGGCAGATAATATTTTATGCTATGGTTTACACATTGTTCATATTGCTTTGCTATAATACTATATAATTGTCGTTTTATGCTTTATTTTCGGGAGGATAAAATCTTGAAACAGTTAATGAAATATTTAAAACATATAAAAAAGCCTGTTATTCTGGCTATGATATTTGCTGTCTTATCACAGATAAGCAATCTTACTCTGCCGGTGCTTATGTCGTCTATTATCAATAACGGCATAGCAAACAGTGATATAGAATATATCAAAAAGGTAGGTCTTCTAATGATGGGTATTTCTGCCCTGAGTGTAGTAATTGCTGTTTTTAACAGCTTTTACTCAAGCAAGACTTCTGCCCACTACGGAAAACTTCTTCGCCGTGAGATATTCATGAAGGTTGAGTCATTATCTCAGCGAGATATCGATAAGGTCGGAACTCCGTCACTTATTACCCGTTGCACCAATGATGTAAGAGTAATTCAGGATTTTGTGCTTACTTCTCTTCGAATGATAATCTCCGTGCCCATTATGCTCGTGGGCGGTGTGGTAATGTCTTTTATACTCAACCCGAAGCTGGCAACAATTATTTTCGGTGTAATTCCCTTTATCGGTGTTATCGCGGCGTTGGTAATAAAATATGTTATTCCTATTTTCAGAAAGAGACAAAAGCTGGTTGACTCAGTTAACCGTTTTATAAGAGAAAAGCTCAGCGGTACAAGAGTAATCAGAGCCTTTAACCGCAGTGAAACAGAAGATGCCCGTTTCGACGAAAGAAACGAAGCACTCTCTTCTCTCACTCTTAAATTCCAGCGCTTGATGGCAGTGCTTATTCCCATATGCATTGTGCTTATCATTATTGCCCTTGATGTGCTTATTCTCGTTGCTGCCAACAATTTTGACTCAATGGACCCTGTTCTTGATGCAGATAAACTTCTTAATGCCATAGGTGACTTGCAGGCATTTGTAATTTATATGATTATGATAGTTTCGGCAGTTACAATGACAGCGGCTATGTTTGTTATCGTACCAAGAGCTAAGATCTCAGCGGTTCGTATCACAGAGGTTCTCGATCTCGAGCCTACAGTCCGCGACCCTGAAACAGCAGAGACAATGGATGAAAACCTCAGAGGCACTGTTGAATTCAAGAATGTCAGCTTCGGTTATGATGAGGCTGAAAATAAGGTGTTATCAGATATTTCTTTCACTGCCAATAAGGGCAAGGTGACTGCAATAATCGGTTCAACAGGCAGCGGCAAATCGACTGTTGCAAATCTCATTATGAGATTTTACGATGTCAACGATGGTGTAGTTCTTTTTGCAGGCAAAGATGTAAGAATTTTAAATCAGGACGACCTTCACAGGGCAATAGGTCTTGTTCCTCAGAAGGCGACCCTTTTCAGCGGTACCGTAAGAGAAAATCTTCTTTACGGTGATGAAAATGCCACAGAAGAACAGCTCAGAAAAGCTCTTAAAATTTCACAGAGCGCAGAGTTTGTAGACAAGCTCCCCGAGGGTATGGATTCACTTGTTAGCCAGAACGGTACTAATCTTTCAGGCGGTCAGAAACAGCGACTTTGCATCGCAAGAGCACTTGTAAGAAAAGCGGATGTTTATATTTTTGACGACAGCTTCTCAGCTCTCGACTTCAAAACCGATGCAGTTCTTCGCAAGGCCATAAAAGAAAATATAGATGCGACGGTTATTATTGTTGCTCAGCGTGTCGGTACCATTATGGATGCGGACAAGATTATAGTTCTCGATGAGGGCAGAATTGTCGGTATGGGTACACACAGCGAGCTTATGGAAAACTGTGAGGTTTACGGTGAAATTTATCGTTCTCAGATAACTGAGGAGGTGACAGCGTGAAAACTATAAAAAAGACTGAAAAAATAAAGAAGACAGATAAATACGCAGCATACCGTGACAGAAGTCACGACAATAAAGAAAAGCCTGCAAATTTCCTGGGTACGGGTAAGAAATTGCTGTCACTGTTAAAAGGCAAAGAACTTGCAGTTGTAATCACTGTTATCTGTGCGAGTCTGAGTGCCGTGCTGTCAATTCTCGGTCCGAAATATTTAGGCGACATCATTGATGTGCTCGATGTTCAGGTTAAAAATAAACTTTCCACAGGCAAAATGGATTTTTCAGCTATTTATAATATTTTGCTGACCATACTTGTTATTTATGTGGGCAGTTCGATTTTCGGATTTTTCCAGCATTACATTATGGCAGGCGTTGTGCAAAATCTTATAACCAAGCTTCGCCACGATATCAACCGCAAGCTCTCAAAGCTTCCCCTTTCATATTTCGACAGTCATAACAAAGGTGATATTCTTTCGAGAATCACTAACGATATCGACAATATCAACAACACACTTCAGAACAATATTCTGCAGATTATCACCAGTATTGTTACTTTTGTGGGCGTGCTTGCTATTATGATTTACTACAGCACAACCCTTTCAGTAGCATCATTACTTCCATTCCCTGTGTGCTTTGTGATTGCTATGACAATTCTTCGCTTCTCCAAGGTGTACTTCCGTCAGCAGTGGAAGGTAACAGGTGATGTTAACGGTCATATTGAAGAGATGTTTACAGGTCACAGAATCATAAAGGCGTACTGCCACGAAAATAAAGCTATAGAAGAGTTTGATGAAATTAACGAGGCTCTCTGTGAATCAGGTAGAAAGGCTCAGTTCTTGTCCGGTATTCTCAGTCCCCTTATCAGCTTTGCCAATAATGCAGGTTATGTGATTATTTGTGTAATCGGTGGTTATCTTATTATTAAAGGCGAACAGACAGTCAGTACTATTACAGTATTTATCGCTTACACTAAGCTTGTTATGCAGCCTGTTGTTGACCTTAGTAATATAGCCAACACTCTTCAGTCGTCTCTTGCAAGTGCAGAGCGTGTATTCAATATCCTTGAAGCTGAAGAAGAAGTTGACGACACTGCAACTAAGGAAATCACAAGCGGTAGCAGTGTTGTTTTTGAAGATGTGAGCTTCTCATATCTTCCCGAAAAACCCCTTATTGAAGACTTCAGTCTCGAGGTTAACAAAGGCGAACTGGTGGCTATTGTAGGTCCCACAGGTGCAGGTAAAACTACTATCGTTAACCTGCTTATGAGATTCTATGAAATAAAGTCAGGTTCAATCAAGGTTGACGGTGTGGATATCAGAGACCTATCAAGAAAGAATCTTCGCAGTGTTATGGGTATGGTACTTCAGGATACTTGGCTCTTTGAAGGCAGTATCAGAGAAAACATTATGTACGGAAACCAGAATGCCACAGAGGAAGAATTTCTTCGTGCTGCAAAAGCTGCCAAGGTTGACAGATTTATTTCTCTTTTACCCGACGGTTATGATACTTTCCTTGAAGAGGACGGTGCAAACCTCAGTGTAGGACAGAGACAGCTTATAACTATTGCAAGAGCATTCCTTGCATCTCCCGATATTCTCATCCTCGATGAAGCGACCTCAAGTGTTGATACAAGAACAGAGGTACAGATTCAGCAGGCAATGCAGAATCTTATGCAGGGCAGAACAAACTTCGTTATTGCTCACAGACTTTCAACTATCAGGAAAGCAGATAAAATCCTCGTTATGAATGAGGGCAAGATTGTGGAAACAGGCAACCACAAAGAGCTTATGGCTAAAGACGGCTTCTATGCCGAAATCTACAACTCACAGTTTCTCGATTAAAATTAAAGTTGGGTGTAGTCACCAACTTATGAAACTTTTCAGGAGGCACACCCCTAAATGAATCTTATTACACTTCCCAACGGTCTGAGAATTTTTCTTAATAAAAGAGATGACCTTCGCTCTGCAACAGTGGGCGTATGGGTTATGGCAGGCGCGAGAAACGAAACTGCCCACATCAGCGGTATATCTCATTTTATCGAGCATATTGTTTTCAAAGGCTCAGAGAAACGCACGGGTTTTGAGATTGCCGAGGGTATGGACGAGATAGGTGCTCACGTCAACGCCTACACTACTAAGGAATACACATTCTTTTATACCAAGGCTCTGGATTATCAGATTCTGAAAGCCTCGGACATACTCTTTGATATGATAAGAAACCCACGTCTTGACGACAAAGACATTGAAACAGAAAAGGGAGTAGTTATAGAAGAAATAAATATGTGCGAAGACGACCCGGGTGATGTAGTTTATGAGGTCAATGAAAGCAGTCTTTTTAAGGGTACCACTCTTGAGATGAAAATTCTCGGCGAAAAAGAAACTGTCAGCAGTTTCAAGAAAGAGGATATTCTGACATATATGAATGACAACTACTGTGCCGACAAAACCGTTATCGGTATCAGCGGTAATTTTGATGAAGAGTCAATGCTGGCAAAAGTGAAAGAGTATTTCTCAGATATGCCTGCAAAAAGCAAAAGCGACGGCTATTACAGTGTACCTTTCAATAAAGATATGGCTCTTAAGACAATGCAGACAGAGCAGACTCACCTTATGATGTGCTTTAAGGGCATCGGCATTGAACACGAAGATTTATATGCCCTGCAGGTGTGTATGTTTATTCTTGGCACGGGTACTTCATCAATGCTTTATCAGAAAATCAGAGAAGAAATGGGACTTTGCTACAGCATTGATTCCTGGCTCGGCAGATACAGAGGCGGTGGGTACATTGCCATATCGGTCAGTCTTTCGCCTGATTCAGAGGAAAAAGCAATAACCGAAATCACACACATAGTCGGCTCTTTCCCTGAAAAAGTGACTCAGAGACAGGTTGACATAGCAAAAGAAAAGCTTATCTCGAGTCTGATAATGTCAAGAGAACAGCCACAGTCAAAGTTTTCGTCAATGGGCTATAATCAGCTGATGCTCTCAAAGTTTATTGAAGACGATGACATCATCGGTGGGATAAAAGCTATCAGCTTGGACGATGTAATTGCTGCAAGTAAAAAATATCTGAATCTTGATGAAATGGCATTTTCAGCCGTGGGCAAGGTTAAGACCAAGCAGGAGTATGAGAAATTATTAAAAAAGCGAAAAAAATGATATCGCGTTTTTGATTCTTTTTCCGCGATAGGAAAAAGAATGCCACGCGGCGAGCGACAAGTGAGACAGTACTTAGACGATATGTTTGCTTTGCAAACAAGATATATTACAAAGGATGATAAATATGAGCGTAATATCCTCAGCAAAAAGAATAGTAGTGAAGGTAGGTACATCTACCCTTACCCACGAAACAGGAAAAATCAATATCAGACGTATGGTGAAACTTTGCAGTGTCCTTGCAGATCTGCATAACTCAGGTATGCAGGTAGTACTTGTAACATCGGGTGCTATCGGTGTCGGTGTGGGTAAGCTCGGTCTGAAAGAAAGACCCAAGGATATTCCCGGCAGACAGGCTGCTGCAACAGTAGGCCAGTGCGAGCTGATGTTTATGTATGATAAACACTTCGGTGAAAACGGTGTAAAGACAGGTCAGCTTCTTATTACTAAAAGCGATATCGAAAATGATAAACGCAGAGAAAATCTGGAGAACACCTTTGAAAAGCTCTTCGAATACGAAGCAGTACCCATCATAAATGAAAACGACAGTGTTGCAACAGAAGAAATCGTCTATGGTGACAATGACTCTCTTTCAGCTATTGTTGCAAGACTCATAAAGGCCGATGCTCTTATTATCCTTTCAGATATAGACGGCCTTTTCGACGAAAATCCCAACGAAAACCCCGATGCAAGATTAATCCCCGTAGTAAGAGAAATCACCGATGATATCAAGGCTCTCTGCGGTGGCGCAGGTACAAACAGAGGTACCGGTGGTATGATAACCAAGATTCACGCTGCAGAAATTGCAACCGAGGCAGGTATCCCCACAGTCGTGATGAACGGCACAGCTCCTCAGGATATCTACAAGCTTATTGACGGCCACAGCGTCGGCACACTCTTCACTGCAAAATAAAGGAGAAACCCTATGCTTACACAATTAGGTATCGGCGCAAAGTTAGCCGAAAGAGTATTGATGACAGCTTCAAGTCAGCAGAAAAATAAAGCTCTTGAAGAAATTGCAAAAGCTCTTATTGAAAACACCTCTTACATAGAAGAAAAGAATTCAATTGACATAAAAAATGCCCGCGAAAACGGTATGAGCGAGAGTATGATTGACAGACTCAGCCTCAATGCTGATAGAATCAAGGCTATCAGTGAAGCGGTGCTTCAGGTGGCAAGTCTCGATGACCCTTGCGGAAAAGTTGTCAGTGGTACAAAGCGCCCTAACGGTCTGCTCATTGAAAAGGTGACAGTACCCCTTGGTGTTATCGCTGTTATTTTTGAGGCAAGACCGAATGTTACGGTTGATGCAGCGGCTCTTTGTCTCAAGTCAGGTAACTGCGTAATTCTGCGTGGCGGCAAGGAAGCTATTAACTCCAACAAGGCTATGACAGAGATTATGAGAAAAGCTATTGCCGAAGCAGGTCTCCCCGAAAACTGCATTCAGCTTGTTGAAGACACTTCACGTGACAGTGCCGTTGCCCTTATGAAAATGAACGACTATGTTGACGTGCTTATTCCACGAGGCGGTGCAGGCCTTATCAAATCCTGTGTTGCCAATGCAACAGTACCCGTAATCGAAACAGGTACCGGCAAGTGCCATATATATGTTGACAAAGATGCAAATCTCGAAATGGCGACAGAGATTATCTTCAATG
>JAZQZO010000040.1:0-3938 GCA_045634065.1 Acutalibacteraceae bacterium | reverse complement strand
TATAGCTGAGGGGCAGAATACGATCAACTATAATAGATATGCGTATGCCTCGCTCTGAGGAATAGCTACTCTGGATGTTGCCTTCGAGCATAATCCAATCACCTGTTTTGTACTCGCCTAAGAAATGGTCAGCGAATTCCTTGGTGAAAACCACATCAGGTTGGCTGTTGCCTACATCGATTTTAGCTATTGCAATGCCACCGTTTGAGTTGTAAATTGAAGCGACTCGGCCCTTGAGGGTTGCTTTATTGATTCCTTCTGTCATTTTTAAAAAGCTCCTTTGTTTTGTTTATTTTAAATCTTAACCAAAAACTCCATTCGTGTTTCGGTTACTAATAATATGAGAGATAGGCTGTATAGATAACTTGAAATAATTTTTTTCATTTTTTGATGGCAAATCTCTCATAATATTTATGTCGTGATAATTCTTTTGTGGTCCAATAACAAGGACAAAAACAGCCTCGACTTTTGGTAGTCGGGGCTTGTTTTGTTTTAATCAATATACTCAGCTTTGCTATTAATAGTCACGGTTTTTCCGTTTTTGTCTGTGATTTTAAAAGCGACAGCTATTGCTTCAAGTCCATCTATACTTCCGAAAACACCTTCTGAACTAAAAATAACCTCTAACTCACCTTCGAACTCAATAACTTTGTTTTCAATGTCTGCCATATCTTCTGTAGAAATTTCAAAAAACAGTCTGCCATTACCGTTTTCGTCAGAATCGTATAATACTCTGCCTGCATTCGTACCATATGCACTTACAGCAGAATACCTGTTGTCGTCAGTTAAAAGTGTTCCGACTTCTGAATCAATCACTTTTCTGATATCACCTTTTCTGAGTTCAACATAGCCTTCATCCAAAAGCTTTATTTCTTCATATTCTTCTGTAGCTAACCCATATCCCCAAGGAAAATATAGTTGAAACTTTACACGGTCTTTAGTGTTTTTATATAATATGTAAAAATAGTCAAGTCTTTGTTGCTGCTCATCAATGTAATCATACTCACAGGGTGCTAATCGTTTTATAATTCTACATGTTACAGGACTATCTAGAAAGACGTGATATTCTAACAACCCCATCTTACCATTTTTTATAAGAATAAAAATGTGCGGTCCCTCAAAAAATATATTGTCATACTCTGTCGGAAGTATTTCTGTACCTGTATGATCAATTATACCGTACTTATCGCTAAATTTAATAACATCAATACGGCCCTTATCGAGTTGCTTTTCTTCCGGCTCGTACTCAAGCATATTAATCCTTCTTACGATTTCATAATCTTTTTCGATATTAAACATAAATACACACTCTTTTCTTTTGATTTTATAGTATCTGTATTATAAAACAACACCCCGTACAAATTAATGTACAGGGTGAAAATTTAACCATTTTTAAGAAGAAGTTCTATCAGCATATTGCCTCTGCCTATTCTTCTTAAATGATCATCTTTGGTTTCATTTGTACGCTCATCGTACTCAGCAATTGTTTTGAGCCTTGAATCTTTAGCAACGAGTCTGCTTCCCTCTTTTCTTATTTCTCCGATTCGCAGATTCCTTGCATTATACACTATTATAGTCGACCTACTATCATCTATATAACCTATTGTTCTTGAGAATCTGTCCTTAATTGGTTTTCGTCCGCTAAGATTTTTCTGTACTGTTAAGTCGGAGTCAGCGTTGCTCAACGGTGTTCTTGTTGCAGAGGTCGGACTGTTTTTCAGAAGCATTTCAGCAAGCATATTACCTCTGCCAATGCGTCTCGCTCTATCATCATATGTTATGTCCATACGCTCATCGTATTCTGCAATTTTCTTTAATCGTGTATCAGTTGCTACAAACTTTGAGCCTGATTTGGAGATTTCACCAATTCTTCTGCGATTGCCATCATAAACAGTAATTTTACCTAAACGCTCTTCAGTGTATCCAATTGTTCTTCCGTTTGATTTTATAGGTGTTAGCATATGTTATTCCCCTTTTGCTTTTTCCTTTAATGCTTGCTGATACAATGCAGCTAAAGCGTAATACTTCCCCTGACGATTAAAATGATTTGCAGGGTGGCAATAATCAATTATCAATGTATTACCCGCCCAAGCAAAACCTTTTTCTTTAAACCTATTATGATCTATTTTATAGTCGTTATATGTGGCATTGGATATAATTCTACCTTTTTTATCAAGTTCAGCACCGAATACATATTCGAAATAATAATCAGTATTTCCACAAACAATAATTTCAGGTTTGATATCCTCAACTTGTTTTGCGATGTATTCTCTATCATTTTTAACAAAACCCATTAAATCATAGAATTCAGAATTCGGTTTACCTTCACTCTTTTTTACATTAACAATAGATATAGAGCGAACTCGCTTTGTTGCTTCCCAATGATCATTATAATCAAAATTATAATAAGCAGGAATTGACTCTAACGTGACACTATTAAGTGCATAAACCCAATCAGAGACCACCCACCACATTTTCCAAATATACCACTTATTAAGTGACTTACACAGATTGCCTTCTAAATCATCACCTAATATGTAAGCCTCTTTAAGAAAAAACATAATCTTTTTATTAGACTCGTTCCAAAATGTTTCATTAACGATACCATCAAAAATGAATTTGCTTAAACCTTTTTCTTGATGTTCTTTTTGCCATTGTTTCTGAAGGTCCGTAATATTATTTGTATAGTTTTCGAAGTTCATTATTTTACCTCCTTAATTTTCCTTACAAATATTATACCTATTAGCTTTCACACTGTCAATTATCTGCTCTCTGAGCCATTTTGGAGCAGTAACCTCAGCATAAGGCAGATACTGCAACGCCCAGAATTTGACACCTCTTGCAGGGGCTGTGAAGTTGACAATGAAGTTCTTTTCATCCTTTTCATAAAGTTGAATGTCCTTGCCGAACTTGTCGATGACATCGTCGAGAATTATCTTATCACAAACCATAGAGATATGCTCTGGGGTACCGGCAAAAGCAAAAATTGCATCAGATGTTGCCTCTTTGTAGTTGCTCTTAACCTCACGCTCAGTGTCGAGCACCTCAATATTTTTAATCAGATCTATCCTATAAAAGCTGATGTCGGGGTACCCGGCAAGATTGCAGACAAGATAATAATGCTCGTTAACATAGACCATCTTGTATGGATTTACTGTGTAGCTCTTCTTCTTTCTTGGATGAAGTTGCTTATCAAGGCCGTACTCAAGATATGTGAAACTCACCTGCTTCTGGTCACTGATAGCCTTATCGATCTCCTCGATGTTATAAAACACACTCGTATTGAGAGTCTTGCGTTCGTCTCTGACAACAGACAAATTGCGATGATTTTTCCTTTGGTGGGTACTAACCTGTTTTTGAAGCTTGTCGACTAATTGCTTTGATTGTGTTGCTGATATGAAAGGGAATGAATAAACTGCATCAGCTAGAAGCAGCACCTCTGATTGCTCGAAATCACGCTCTCTGAGGCAGTACCCCTTGCCGTTGTCCTCGTAGGTTGATACATCATAGCCAAGGTCTATTAGGGTCGCTGTGGCACTGTAAATGGTACGTCTGTCAGGTCGAAGGCCGTAGTTACTCTCCATCTTTGATAGGATTTCTTTCATTGTCAGCTGATGCTCCTCGTCTGAGTACTCCTTAAGTATCTCTAAAAGGCACATTGTTATCGCTTTGTCCGTAAGCATTTTTATCTCTCCTTTATTCAATTGCTCTCGCAATTCTTTCTCCGTATTTGTTGATAGCAAACCTTGGGTACCCTAATAATTTATCCAAGTCCTCACTATAAACAACACCATTGCAGGGTTCGTAGCTTGACTTGAAACGGATATCCCCTCTTTCCATGTCGTATTCGAAATGTCCATAACCCAGATAATAGTTAATATCGTTGAGCACAACTAAAAGATTAAGCAGTTTTACCGCGTACATATGGTCATCATTTT
>JAZQZO010000039.1:0-1782 GCA_045634065.1 Acutalibacteraceae bacterium | reverse complement strand
CTGCTGACTTCCTTATGAAGAAGTACCCCGGCAAGTACAATGCAGACGAGCTTAAGATTATCACCTGTCATCTCGGCAACGGTTCATCAATTTCAGCTGTTAAGGGTGGCAAGTGTTTCGATACAACTATGGGTCTCACTCCTCTTGAGGGTATTATGATGGGTACTCGTTCAGGTTCAATTGACCCCGCTATCATTGCTGTTCTTTGCGAAAAAGAAGGTCTCTCAGCTAAGGAAGTAGCCAACATCCTCAACAAGAAGTCAGGTATGCTCGGTCTCACAGCAGAGTATGACGAAAACTATAACGAAATCGAAGGCACAGCTACAAGCGACAACAGAACTATCGAAGGTCGTTCAAGAAACGGTGATAAGAGAGCTCAACTAGTTGAACAGATGCTCTGCCATCAGCTTGTAAAATATATCGGTGGTTTTGCTGCTGCTATGGGTGGCGTAGACGCTGTTGTATTCACAGGCGGTATCGGTGAAAACAATCCTCACTACCGCACTTGGGTTGCTGAAAAGCTCAGCTTCCTCGGCACAACTATCTGTGAAGAAGCTAACTCAGTTCGCGGTCAGGAAATCGAAATCTCAACTGAAAACAGTGCACTCAAGCTTCTTGTTATTCCTACCGATGAAGAACTTCTCATCGCTCAGGACACATATGAATTAGCGAAATAATTAAGCATCATCGCGTTTTTGGTTCTTTTTTGGCGATAGCAAAAAGAACGCCTGCCCGGCGAGGGCAATATAAAAGATTAACTCCACCTGAACAAATCGGGTGGAGTTTTTGTTTATTCTGTTTCGGTGGCTGACCAGATGAGGTGGGTAGTTGCAGTTTCATTATGTACTGCATATCTTAAACCCGTTTTCAGATCTGTGGAGTGTGCGCTTTCAAAGTCTGCATAGTAAATGTTGGCAATCTTACTGTCTGTTCTGAAATAATTTATATCGCTTTCTTTAAATGGCATCTCATCTGACGCCTGAAACGAAACACCAATAAAGCCGTTGGTACGCCAGAAATTATTCATTTCATCAAAATCCGGTGCTATCATCGACCAAAGGTTTCGACTTACCGTCAGATATATGTCAAATTCACCATCGGATTCACTACTTGTTGCCATAGAATAAACCTGAGTATAGTTTGGCAGATTGACCCATACATCAATACCGCCGTCAACAGGTATCTTTGCTGTCATCAAATCTTCACTGTAGGGTACGGTGAACTCAGGGATAAACAAAACATATGCACTTGCGAAAATAACAGCAAGACAAACTATAACACTGATAGCTATCTTCTTCAGATTCTTCTTGTTCATTTTCTTCTTGAACTTTTTCATAGCTACATCTGCACTGACCTCGGGCAGACCTGTGTTGTAGCAATAATCCTCAAGCTCCTGCTTGCACTCCTGACAGGTTGAAAGATGCTCCTCAACCATTTCTCTTGAGTCCTCTGAGCAGACCTTGTCGGCATAGAGGGGAAGTAAATCTCTGATTACATTACACTTATTCATTATTCATTCGCTCCTTTATCATTTGTTTTGCTCTGAAAAATGTCACCCTGGCCCAACTTTCGCTTTTATGAAAGACCTCTGCAATTTTGCCGAAAGAAAAGCTACCCAGTACCCTTAAGGTGAAAACCTCTTTATATGGCTCGGGTAAATCGTGAAGGGTTCAGAGAATTGCCATTGAGTCCTCGGAGTCGATAATGGCATCTATGATATCACCGTCAGTTGTAGTTATTTCCTCGGCTATAGGCTCATATCGAGATGACTTTTTCACTTTG
>JAZQZO010000038.1:0-8308 GCA_045634065.1 Acutalibacteraceae bacterium | reverse complement strand
TCAGTAACGTCAGTCATTGTAGCAGTGTAATAACCGTCGGAATATGTTGCAATTAAACCGTCGATGCTCTCTACAGGAGCGGTGATAACTGAATCACCGTAAATAAAGCCTGTAACTACTATACGGTTGCCGTAAGGTTCGTCATCATCTGCAAACTTCCATACGGGATATGAGCCGGAGCCTTCACCTGTAACGGGGTCAATATTAACTCTTGTGCCGGGTCTGTCTGCTCCTGCCTGCTGAGTGATGATTTCCCATGCACTTCCGTTCCAGAAAGCTACCTTTACAATTGCAGCATCAGGATAAACCTCAACAGGAACGTCCTCTGCCATTTCAAGGCTGAACTTAAGGTCAAAGTTGCCGGGGTTATATTCAAGAAAAACATTGATTGTACAGTCACCGTTTTCATAAATTACCTTTTCAACCTTTGTCACGTCATAGTCTGTCTTACTTACAGCTACATCAAAGCTTGAGGTGTCAAGAAGACCTGTGTAGGTATCAGCAGTAGCGGTATATGTTGAAACATTATTTTCAATTGAGTAATCATAAGACTTTTTATTACCGTTTATATCAGTAACGCCGTCCTTGGTAAAATAAAGCTTGTCGCCTATTTCAACAAATCCGGGTGAGCCTGCCTTCTTTTCAAGAAGCTTGACAAAAACCTCTGCCTTTGAATCAACCTGGTCGAAACCGTTGTCAACCTTACTGTTGTGATCAATAGTGACATTAATTTTTACATTTACAGCCTTTTCCCATTTTGCTTTAAGCGTAATTGGTGCTGAAATTGAAGCTGTAATCTGCTTGCCTGAGCTGATAACGTTGCCGCTATAATCCCAACCCATAAAGATGTAGCCTTCACGTACGGGAATATTTGAGGTTGCATTTACAGCATCCCTTGCGGCATAAACCTCTGTGCCAACCTCTTCGCCTACTTTGAATGCACCGCCGTTTGTATCATATTTAACACTGTAGTTGTGAAGATGAAGCTCAGCATTAGCATTTTCAATAACAAGCTGATAGTTACCTATTTTGTTGTATACACCATTAACCTTGTACCAAGGATTGAAAACAGCGTTATAAAGAGGAGCTACGTAAATACCGGTTGTGGTTTCACTGAGTGAAATATAATCAGAATAAGCATTGTTGTCACGGATAAGAAGCTCAGCACCGTTGCCGTAGATGTTTTCAAAGTCTGTAAGCTCTGAGTCAAGATAGGTATAAATCTTAGCTGAATATACGGGCTTTGTGGTGTCTTCTACATAGCTGTAAACATACTTTGTTTCATCGCCGTCTTTGTATTCTGCACGAGCCTCAACTGTGTAATCGGTGTTGGGAGTAAGACCTGTGAATACAACTGTTCCGTCAGTCTGCTTTTCCCCCTTGTTACCGTCGATAAAATATTCGCAGCGTTCATCAACACTGTCTTTATTGATAATAAGTGTTGTGGTTGTAGTTGATGTGGTAGGCTTTTTAAAAACATAAACTATAGGCTCAGCGTTGCCGCTTGTGTTATAGTGGAACTTGCAGGATGTCTTTTTTATATTAATCAAAAGCTGAGCATCACCATTGGTGCTGTTATCTCCGGCTTTCACACCGTTGATAAAGTAGTTATAAGTGTTCTTATCCTTTTTTTCGGTTTCAATTGCTATATGTTCTTTACCTTCAAGAATCTCAGCACTCGAAACACTACTTGAAGTACATGTAATATGAACAATGCCGCTTTCACCGAGAAGGTCAAGCACGTTCTTTCTGTCACCTTCAAAAAGACCAATAACAACGTTATCAAGGTCTGAATCAAGATTGTGCTCCTTGAAGCTTGAGAAGGAGTCTGAGCCGAGGCTGTTGCCGTTCTTATCGAAAACCTCAACTTTTACAGTTCCCTTAAGCGCAGAGGAAGCACTTCCGCCGCCATATGTATATGCACCATAAACAGAAGCCCACATAAAGCCTTCCTTTGATAAAGTCTTATTACCTGCCCTGTCTTCTTCAACATTACTGCTACGTTTAACACTCTTATCAGTGTTGTAAATTTCATATTCACCGTATGTGTTGTTGATACCGTACATATTGTGAGAATTATAAATGTAAAGATATGTACCGAGCGAACTGGTCCATTTGTAAGTGAGCTCTCTCGGATTTCCGTCATAGCCCTCTACCTGTACCTCTAAAAGCTCACTTGAACGAAGATCAGTTACGTCTCCGCGCATAAAGCTTACAAGCTTTACTGAGGTTGCTTCTGCTGCAAAAACACTTGCAGGAACCATAGTAAAGAGCATAACTGCTACTAATAAAATACTTAATACTTTTTTCATAGGCTAATACCTCCTTTTTTAATGACAAGTCATTCTAACACACAGCATATTACAAACCGCTTACAAATCAGGCAAAAAGAACAAAAAAGACCGAAAAAAATTTCGATCTTTTTTTGAATTTATTTATTGTTTTTACTCCAGAGTAATCCGCAGGTTTCATCAGCCCAGCTGTACTGTGTCATATATTCACCCTGAAATTCCGGCTGACCTGTTTTCAGGTAAGAATAGTAGTCGCAGGAAATTTTTTCAGTATCAACTGAATAAAGATATCCGTTCTTTTTTAATACATCCCCTGCTCCGACTTTTTCAAGAGCCTGACGAACATCAAATAAAAGCTGATGAAAATAGTTTCTGTTGTTTTCTTTGGTACCATCTTCCCAAAGGGCTGCAGCTATCTCCTTGGAAGAAACATCTGCTCCGTTACGGTCAATGAGGTAAGCAAGCATTTCCTTGCTTTTAGTTCTTTTAAAGGTAAGCTTTTCTCCACCGCAGGAAACATCAAAGTTACCAAAGCACTTTGCCTTAAGGATTCCTCTTTCTGTTTTTCTGCCCTTGATAACATCAATTTCTCTTTGCACGTCCTCAGCAGAAATCGGCTTGAGAAGATAACCTGAAGCGTGAATTTTAAAGGCTGAAACTGCGTATTCCACATAACCCGTACAGAAAACTATCCTGCAATCGGGATGTAGAGCTGTTATTTTTTCTGCTAGCCCAATCCCATTGATACCACGCATATTGATATCGAGAAAAGCCACATCAGGAGTGTTAATTTCAACCCAGTCAAGTGCTTCATCACAGTTTGAAAAGCCAACAACATCATCAATATCCTCTGAAGCCTTAACAGCCTTCACAAGAGCATAAAGCATAAGCTGTTCATCATCTATTGCAATTGCAACCATCAGTCTGCCCCCTTTGGAATTTCAACAGTTATCTTGGTCCCTACACCGATTATACTTTCAATGTGAAGAATACCGCCACACATCGCCTCAAGTCTGCTCTTAATATTCCTTAATCCGATATGATTCATCTTCCCAAGTTCTATTACATCAAAGCCGACCCCGTTATCCTTTACACTTATAAAATAACTGCCGTCAGTTTCATAGATTTTAACCTTAACTCTGCCGCCTTCTTCTCTTTGGAGAATACCGTGCTTAATAGCATTTTCAACTATAGCCTGAATGGTAAGTGCCGGAATACTGAAATCACAACAAGTCATTTCTGTAATAAACTCAATATCCGGGAAGCGTACCTTTTCAATACTGATATAGTACTCCGTGTGCTCAAGCTCCTTTGAAACTCGGATAAGCTTAGGATTATCTATCTCTCCGAAATTACCCCTGAGATATTTTGAAAAATCATTTACCAGTTTTGCAGCCTTTGGCGGATCACGCTCACAAAGCTGTTCGATACTACCTAAAGTGTTATAAATAAAATGAGGATGTATCTGACTCATAAGCGTAGAAATACGACTCTGTGCGAGTTCAGCATCAAGTGTGATTTTTTCTCTTTCAAGCCGTTCCGCCTTTTTTGCCTCCTTGACATTCTTAGGCACAATTCTCAGAAAAACAACAATCGAAATTACAAAGCCAATCAGGAAATAGATTTTTGAAATATAACCTGTCTGCCATAATCCAAAATACACTGCGACTATATCAACCAAGAATACAAGCAATCCGATAATTACGAAAAGAAGAGATAGCTTCTGTTTAACCGTTGCCTGTTTTACTGAAAGCAAAGCTAAAACTATGAAGATTACAGCAACTGCAGCAGCGCCCACAACCCATACACCGAGCATATCATAAAAATAAATCTTACTGAAAAGAGAAACTCCAACAAGTACGCTTATGAATAGAGCATATAACAACGAAATAATATGAGCCACCCTTTGCTTTTTACCTGAAAGCAGCTCCCTCACAAGCAAAAAGGCAAACAAAAAGTATGTCATTACACAAAGTCCTGACATCAGCGTGTTAACAAAAACTCGGTCAAACCAAAGGTAAAATGCTCTCGAAGTAATAAGGAAAAATATACCAGCCGAAAGGGTAAGTAAACCTCCGAACAAGGCTTTCCTGAATATACCCGGATACAGCAGTGCGGAAAAAATTGCGATACCCAGAACAATAAAGGCACAGATAATAATTATTATTGCAATCAGCCTTTCACTCTGACCCGAGCTCAGAGCCATTTTTTCAAAATAGTCACCAGCATAAACATTCATCGAAGAAAGCAATTCATCAACAGCAGTTTCATTGCCGAATTTATGTGAATTATGAACTGTCGCCTCAATATAGCCGTCTTCACCGGTATATTCAAAGCTCTGCCAGATGCGACCGCAAGCATCTTCACCGATATAGAGGTTTTCCGCATCGGTCATATAAACCGTTTCACCGTTTTGGGTTACGCTAAAATTTATGTGATTAAGATTCAGAGTAACCATCATACCGGATTCAAGTGTACCAAACACCTCATTTTCTTCAAATACACCAAATTCAAGCACACCCCTTAACATAACATCTCCTTGAGTAGCAGGTATATGCTCACCCTTAACGATAGGCTTCCACTCTCCGTCGCCAACCTTGTAGTCACCCACAAGTCTTATTTCAGGCAAAAACGCATTTTCCGCCTGGGAGTTATTCAAAATTCCGTTAACAAACAATGCACAGGAAAGCACGAAAAACAGCAATACGGAAGCAAATATGAAGCCTTCTTTATTATTTATATTCTTTTGTTTCAACATCTTTCTACTCCTTTGATTTCTTACAATAATATCATAATACCACAAAACTTCTTACAAAGCTCTTACAAATTAATTCTTAAAAATAAAATTTTCATTATCTTATACTGAAAGGGCGAATATTTGAACCTATTTCTATTTGCTTTTCATTATTTGTTGTACTAAACTAAAAAAGAGGAGTAAATATGAAAGAAATATCAAACGAGAAAATATTATTAAAAAATGCTACAATATAACGGCAACACAGATACTACTTTTGTTGTAGATGTTCTTGTTCAGGGTGACCGTATTTAGGCGATTACCCCCTAAATAGTTGTAGACGTTGTATGAGATGTAACATACCTTTAACATCTCCAGGTTTTCTTGTCTTAGAATTACATAAACTTTGATTGTTATTCAAAAATCACATATTTCATACTTTACAAAAAATACACCTCTCCATTTGGAAGTTCATTCAAACACTACCAAACAGGGAGGTCAAGTTTTATGTCGATATGTGAGCCCGGTCATCCTCGATTCAACAATGCTACGCACTCACAATGGGTAGTCCTCGGAAACATATCCACGGCAGTGTACTCTTTGACATCATAACCAAGCTCGCGGAAGATTTTGCAATCACGGGCAAGTGTTGCGCTGTCGCAGGAAACATAAACCACTCTGTCGGGGTTCATATCTGCAACTGTCTCGAGAACATCTCGGCTGCAGCCCTTCCTGGGCGGATCAAGAACAACAACATCAGGTCTGATACCCTCATCATAGAGAGTCTTTGCCGCACCCGAAGCATCGTCACAAATAAAGCGTGCATTGGTTATGCCATTGATTTCAGCATTCTCCTTAGCATTTTCAATAGCTTCAGGTATAACCTCAACACCGATGACACTCTTGGCATCTTTCGCCATTGTAAGACCTATAGTACCAGCACCGCAGTAAAGATCTAAGAGGGTCTCCTCTTTGGTGAGATTAGCATATTCTCTCGCCTTGCCATAGAGTATCTCTGTGCCCTCGGGGTTGACCTGATAAAATGACAAGGGTGATATTCTGAACCTGAGCCCGCAAAGAACATCTTCAATATAGTCTTTGCCATAAATTGTAATGCACTCTTTGCCGAGAACTACATTGGTGTTATCTTTGTTTATATTTACAACAACAGACTTGATATTTTCATCTGTAGATATAAGAGCTTCGATGAGTCTTTCCTTTTTTGGCAGAACAGAGCCATTAATAACAAGGCAGACCATAATCTCACCCGTAGCTCTTGCGCGTCTTAAATATATGTGTCTGACCAGACCCTTGTGGGTAGTTTCGTTGTATATTGTCACCGGGTTTTCAGCAATATATTTTTTGATTGTTGCTACGATGTTTCTGAATTCTTTCATCTGCAGAAGACAATCATCACTGCCAACTACCCTATGGCTTCGTTTGGAATAAAACCCTGCAATTATTCTGCCTTCTTTATCCATTGCCACGGGTATCTGCGCTTTATTTCTGTATCGGCAGGGTTCTTTTATGCGAAGTATTTCTTTAGCATCAAGAGAAACCTCTCCAATTCTCTGCATAGCATCAGTAACAGCCTGCTTTTTTTCTCTGAGTTCGGCTTCATACGATATGTGTCTGTACGCACAACCACCGCACTGAGCATCGGTCTCGCAGTCAATGGCAATTCTGTCTTTTGAGGCTTTAATTATCTTCTTGATTTTGCCCACAGCATAGCTTTTCTTGACCTTGATAATGTGAGCAATAATCTCGTCACCTACAGCAGTACCATCAACAAAAACTGCCATTTCGTTATATCTTCCGATACCACTGCCAAGATTTGTCAGTGCATCTATTTTGAGTTTAATTTCATCATTCTTTTTAATCATACAGGTACCTTTCCCATTATTACAGGCTTTTAGTTTTGTCATATCTTTCCAGCTCAATGCAAACAGTAAGTCCACCCAATTCAGACTCCTTGGCATAAATGCTACCTGCGTGGCTGTTGATAATTTCGCGGCAGATGGCAAGTCCCAGACCCGAAACTTTTCTTCCCTCATCGGATGTATAAAGGGGTTCAAATATAATTTCAAGGTCTTCTTTTTTTACACCTTTACCGTTATCGCTGATATTTATATACAGTTTTTCTTTATCACAAAAAATATCTACATTTATCTTTTTGAGTTCTTTTTCGAAATGTTTCTCGCAGTTTGAAAATATATTGCTGAAAACTCTCTTGAGTTTTTTCTGATTTACACATATTTCAACATTACCGGCAAGATTATTGACATTGAAATCTATTCCGGAAAGCTCCAGGTCATCGCTGAAATCCTCAAATAACTTTTGAGCAAGATAATCAGTATCAATAACATCTTTTTCTTTTTCCTGAGCAAGATTAAAACTGATATATTCGTCAAATTCGTTGACAAGTTCCCGAAGTTCTACACTCTTTCCGTAAATTATTTCAAGGTAACGCCGTCTTCTTTCATCGCTTAAATTATCCTTGCTGAGTCTCTCAGCATAACCCATAACAGATGTGAGTGGGGTTTTAATATCGTGAGATATCGAAGCTATCATATTTTGCTGATTTTTACGCTGTCTCTCAAGATTTTCTATCATTGATTTGAATCGGTTATATATATGCCCTGCATAGCCTTTGAGTGCAGTCTTTTTCAGTTTACCTGTTTTTTCATACTCTTCTATTGTTTCATCGAGAATCTTATAATTCTTAAGCATAAAAATATATATAGCAAAAACAAACACACTCAAAAAAGCCATACCTAAAAAGAATTCAATAAGAATAAAATCAGCTAATTCACCGCATATTCCTTCACTATAATCTTTGAAAACAAACATCGAAGACTCGATAATAAATACCTGTTCCTGAAATATAAAAGGGGTTCTGACTTTTACAGCAGGTTTTTTGAAGTTTTCACCTTTATTTTCGACCAAAACAACATTACCGCTGTTTTCTATTTCAATTGCCAGTTCTTGATATTCCTGAGCTGTTTGACTCCAATTTTCACTACTGTCTTCTTCAAGTAGTTTTGCAATAATTTCTTCGTTATAACATTTGATAATATCACGAATGTTGTCAGAAGTTTCTGCATAAGCAGATTTAACATAAGAATTGTAGTTATGTGCAAAGGAAAGTATTATAGCCATTACTATCAGAATAGCAAAAAAATTAAGTTTCCTGTTGTACTTCATTTCCTTTTACATCCTTTTGTTTATTTATAAACTTTAACAAATTTATAACCTACACCCCAAACTGTTTTAATATATTCGT
>JAZQZO010000037.1:0-12745 GCA_045634065.1 Acutalibacteraceae bacterium | reverse complement strand
TGAGCTGAGTGATAAAGATTATCGTACTCCTTAGCAGGTCTGAGGTTTTGAAAGCCCTCTTTTATAGCTTTGTCGGTCTGTGATGAAATCCATAAGCGATATGCAGGTTTTTTGCAGTGAGCTTTAGTCATTATCCATCTTGCAACTAATTCGCCCTCACGACCTGCGTCGGTGGCGATGACAAGTTTATCAACATCTTCACGCTTCATCAGAGCAGAAACGGCACGGTACTGCTTAGCAGTCTGCTTGATAGTTACGAGCTTCATTTTATCCGGAAGCATCGGTAAATCTTCGAGTCTCCAGGCCTTATATTTATCGTCGTATGCGTCGGGGTCGGCAAGGGTTACAAGATGACCTAATGCCCAGGTGATAATATAGTTAGGACCGATAATACAGCCGTCACCTTTCTGTTTACAGCCGAGTACTCTTGCAATGTCTCGTGCAACAGATGGTTTCTCGGCAAGAACAAGGGTTTTTCCCATAATTTTATTCTCCTTATTTTATAAGTGAAAGACAGCAGTTGTCAGTTTTCAGTGACTCTGCTATTACCTTTTCAACATCTTCTTTTGTTACTTCCTTGTATACTTCGTCTTTATCGAAAAGATTAAATCCACCGAAATATGCATCAATGAGGTTGCCTGCTAAATCGTCAACATCGTTATAGCTGAAAATATGAGCACCGTAGAGCTTTTTGAGCGATACCTTGAAGTCCTCGTCAGTTATACCCTCAGCTTTGATTTTTTCGATTTCACCAATAATAGCATCTCTTACCTTTTCTGGTTCGTGGCTTTCGCCTGAGAATATACTGCAGGAGAAACCTCTGCCCGTGAAATATTCCTTGCCGAAGTTTGTATTAATAAGACCTTCGTCCATAAGTTTGCTGTAAAGGGGTGAAACCTTACCTGCAATAATATCAAGGGCAAGATTCATTGTGAGAGTATGCTTCGGTGAGGGGAGTATATCGCTGAGATTTTCCTTGAATCCGAGGGCGAATTTTTTGATATCAACGCCAAGGTCTTCTTCGATATAATTCTGCATAACCTTTTCATTTTCTTCGGGTACTATCTGCTCAAAGTAAACGGGTTCTTCTGCCTTAAGAATTCTGTCAGCTATGGCGAGAACTTCCTCTTTTGTCACATTACCAGCAACTGCAAGAGCCATATTGCTCAGATTATAGAATGTGTTATAGCAACTGTAGAGAAGTTCGGCATTGATTTCTGCAATGGACTCAATGGTACCTGCAATATCAATTCTTACAGGATTGTTATGATAGATACCGCGGAGAAGATTGAAAAGCACCTGCCAGTCGGGATTATCCTGATACATTCTTATTTCCTGACCGATGATGCCCTGTTCTTTCTGCACTGTTTCTTCAGTGAAATACGGGTGCTTTACAAAGTCCAGGAGAATTTCTAGGTTCTTTTCAAATTCACCTGCACACTGGAAAATATAGCAGGTACGGTCGAAAGAGGTGAAAGCGTTAGCATTAGCACCTGTCTCATTGAAACGCTGAAAAGCGTCAAGCTCTTCACTTTCAAAAAGCTTATGCTCAAGGAAATGGGCAATACCCTCGGGAACGCTTACATAGTTTTCCTGGCCCTTTATGCGAAAGCAGGTGTCAACACTGCCGTATTTGGTGCCGAACATTGCAAATGCACCTGAATAGTCGGGCTTTTCCATAACGAATATCTTAAGACCGCTCTTGTGGTCAATCTCATAATATTGCTCACCGAGGAGTTCGTTTTTTATAAGTTTTTCGCTCATTATTCTTCCTCCTTTTCACTTTCAAGAATGAAGACTGTATCTTCTGTAATCATATTGGCTGCCACTATAATTTCTTCACGGCTGACGTTTTCAATCATAGCTATATAGTCTTCGGGTGTAAGGAATTCGCCGCTGAGACATTGAGCTGTGAACCAACTGTCAATACTCATAACGCTGTCTCCTACGCTTCTGTAGGTGTCAGTAAGGCTGAGCTTTGCAGCCTTAATATCTTCATCGGTGAAGTTGCCGCGTCTGACTTCATCAAGCTCGTGGAGGATAGCATCAAGAGCCTTTTCGATATTTTCCGTTTCAACGCCGCTTTGCACTGCAATGATGCCCTTTGAACTGATAAGTCTTGCCGAGCAGTAATAGCAAAGGCTGAGCTTTTCTCTTACATTTACAAAGAGCTTAGAAAAGGTACCGCTGCCGAAAATTGCCGTCATAACCTTTATAGCAGCGAAGTTGTCCATATCATAGGTCATACCGGCTCTGAAACCGATGACGAGTTTGCCTTGCTGAACTTTCTGTTTTTCTGTTACAGTTTTGCTTCCGTAACTTTCAGTGATAAACTCAGTTCTGACATCGATTATATCTTCTTTATTTCTCTGGAGCTTTTCGAAATAGGGCATAACAGCATCTTCTATAAGAAGTTCATTGAAGTTGCCTGTGACGTTTATTTGTACTCTGCCGAAAAGGAGAAGTTGTTTCCATACAGTAAAAACATCTTCGCCTGTAAGATTGCCGATCTCTTCTTTTTCACCCAGCTCATTGATACTGTAGTTTTCGTCACAACACATTTCACTGACCATTTTTTTATATGCATAGCGTATCTTGTCATCGTTTTCGCTGTCAATCTTTTCGCAGAGAAGTCTCTTTTCTCTTGCGACATTTTCTTCCTTGAATCCTTTTGGTGTTATGTCGGGAGTGAAAAGACAGTCAAGCAGCAGTTTTATACCCTCAGAAAGAACAGCCTCATTATCGAGAGCAAATCTTTCGTCAATGCATACAAGGGAAAGTGAAAGCACCTGGCTTTCACCGATTTTATGCACAGATGGTGAAATAACAGCTCCATAGAGAGAAGCGAGTTTTCTGTTCATCTGAGTAATGGTAGGGTAGTCCTTGTTTGTTCTTGCGAGAAGGTGCACCAAAAGCGCCTTGTGAGAAGCCTTTGCATCAAGGGGAGTTATAAGATTAAGAGTCACCACGGATGTTTTGAACTGAGTGGTTTTATGATAACAGAGTTCAAGACCGTTGCCGAGTTTCTTTATGTTCATTTTATGAGCCTCCTGAGATATTTCCATATTATTTTTATTATACCATAAACTGACATCTGTATGCAAATGGTATTTATCATATTCGAAGGGTTAAAGGATAAAAAATTTATTAGTCAATATGTACACTATGGACAAAATCACCTAGGATAAATCACTTTCACGCTTAAAGGAGCTAAAGTTATGGTAATTTTTAACAATGTTAAATTTACCTAATAGACAGGTGATTTTTAGTGAAATAGTGCTGAAAATCACAAAGAATATGTAATTAAAATTAAAAAATTGAAAAAATACATAAAAAATTTACTCTTTTATATTGCAATATGACGATAAATTGTGTACAATGGTGAAAGTGACAATAGTCAAAATATCCAATAACACAAGAATTCAAACACGAAAAATTTAGTTGGGGGGACATTAAATATGTCTAACAGATTGTTTCAGGGAATTATTCATCAGATGAAAGATGCAATTGATCGCACTATCGGTGTAGTCGATACAGCGGGTACCATTGTTTGTTGCAGTGACCTCGGCAGAATCGGAGAAACTGATTTCGTTGATATGAAAGATATTCTTTCAGCAACTGAAATCAAGGTTATCGGCGGCAAAACATTCCTTGCTATAGGCACACAGAGTCATCCGGACAGCGCTATTTTCGTTGACGGTAATGATGAAAATGCAGCAAACTATGCAAGACTTATCTCAATTTCACTCGGTGGTATCAAGCAGTATTATGATGTGAAGTTTGACAGAAGTAATTTCGTTAAGAATGTTATTCTTGACAATATACTTCCCGGTGATATCTATCTCAAGACACGCGAACTCGGCTTCAATAACGAGGTTTCACGTTGTGCTGTTCTTATCAGAACTCAGGAAAGAGCAGAAATTTCAATCAGCGAATCAGTTCAGGCTCTCTTCCCCGATAAGAATAAGGATTTTGTTATCAATATAAACGAAACAGATATCGCTCTGATTAAAGAAGTTCGTCAGGGTAATGATATCAAAGACCTTGAGAAACTTGCAAGAAGTATTGTTGACTCTCTTCATACAGAACACTATGTAAATGTTATTATTGGTATCGGTACAATTGTAACAGGTATCAAGGATCTTCCCCGTTCATTCAAGGAATCACAGATTGCTCTTGAAGTCGGCAAGGTGTTTGACACTGAAAAGACAATTGTTACATATGAAAATCTTGGTATCGCAAGGCTTATTTACCAGCTTCCCACAACTCTTTGTGAAATGTTCCTTCGCGAAATCTTCAAGAAGGGTTCAATCGTAGGCCTTGACCACGAAACACTTTTCACAATTCAGAAATTCTTTGAAAACAATCTTAATGTTTCTGAAACATCAAGAAAGCTTTTTGTTCACAGAAATACTCTCGTATACAGACTTGAGAAAATCAAGAAACTCACAGGTCTTGACCTTCGTGAGTTTGATGATGCTATCGTATTTAAAGTTGCTTTAATGGTAAAGAAGTATCTTGATGCTAAGCCTATCAAGTATTAATTCCGTTTTCACCGCAACAAAATTTTAAGAGAGAGAGAAAAACATGATAGAATTTAACGGTGTATCTATGAGATACAAGACTAATGGTGCCGTAGCTCTCGATAACGTCAATGTGAAGATTGAGGACGGGGAGTTTGTATTTATTGTCGGTGCCTCAGGAGCCGGTAAGAGTTCCTTCTTAAATGTAATTATGGGTCAAGAAAACGTTGATGCAGGTAGTGTAACAGTTGGACACTATAATCTTCAGAGAATGAAGAAGAGAGACCTTCCTTACCTGAGACGTATGTTGGGTATTGTTTTTCAGGATTTCCGCCTGATACCCAAAATGACTGTTTATGATAATGTGGCATTCGCTCTTCGAGTTATCGGTATGAGTGAAAAGAAAATCACAAAGAGAGTTCGTTATGTATTAAAACTTGTTGATCTTTCCGATAAGCACGAAAGTTTTCCCCATCAGCTTTCCCAAGGTGAAAGACAGCGTGTGGCTATTGCAAGAGCTCTTGTTAACAATCCTCACGTAATTATCGCTGACGAGCCTACAGGTAACCTGGACCCTGTGCTTTCAAGTGATATTATGAGCCTTTTTGATAAAATCAACTCCCTTGGTGCAACTGTGGTTGTTGTAACTCACGACCACGAACTTGTGCATCAGTTTGACCACAGAGTTGTAACTATCGAAAACGGCAGAATTATTTCAGACGTACCTGCTAAATATTCTGTTCCTGTAGCACCCCATAAACCTGAGAATACTCAGAATACTATACCTGCTGAAAAGGCTGATAGTGAAGAGGTTGCGGAAGATGCAGAAGTTACGGCAGAGTACGAAGAAACCGTGGCTGAGGAGGTAGCAGAAAATGAATAAGAAAAATAAGCGCAGAACCTCAGGCGGTCTTAACACAAACTATTTAACCAAAATGGGTGTCCATAACCTTATAGCCAACAGAAGTATGTCCGTTTCATCAATCAGCGTACTCACAGCTTGTCTGTTGTTGGTGGGCATTTCGGCTATAATTCTCATTAATATCCAGACTCTTGTCAAAGATTTTGAAAAGCAGAACGTTGTTGTTGCTTTTGTCAAAGAAGATATCGAAGAGTCCGCTGTTGCAAAGGTCGGCTCAGATTTACAGATGATACCCGATGTTATCGGTGTTGAGTTTGTTTCAAAAGAAGAGGGCTATGCACAGATTCTTGAAGAGTTTGAGTTTGAAGAAGGTCTTTTTGATGACATTATTGAAAATCCTCTTCCTCATTCTTACAGAATTTCTGTAGGCAATCTTGAAAACTTCACAGAAACCTTGGCTCTTATCGAGCAGGTCGACAATGTCGATACTGTCAGAGAAAGTCAGGAGCTTGTTAATCAGATTTCGACTCTCCAGAGTTCTATCACCGCTATCTGTGTCGTACTCGGCATAGTTATGGCTTTCGTATCAATGTTCATCATTTCCAATACCATCAGAATCACTATGGTATCAAGAAAGATTGATATTCAGGTTATGAAGAGCGTTGGTGCCACAAACACATTTATATGCTGGCCCTTTATGATTGAAGGTATATTCATCGGTCTGATTTCCGGTGTGGTTGCTCTTATTATTACTGTTGCAGTCGACCGTTTTGAGGGAATGTCACTGCAGGCTCTTCTGAGTATGTTTGGCAGTAATGCAGTATCAGTTATAGATTATCTTCCTCTTCTGATTCTCTGCTATCTTGTTTCAGGCATAGTAATCGGTGCAACCGGCAGTGTTGTTTCAATCAGAAAATATCTCAGAAAAGAAGGCAGTGAAGCTAATGACATTTAATCGCAGGGGGAGAATGGGGTTAAATAAAAGATTGCTTTCTATGGTACTTTGTCTTATAATGACAGTTTCATCTTTATTCTGCGGTTTTGAGGTTTTTGCAAAGACCAAGACAGAACTTGAAGATGATATTAAGAAGTACGATGAGCAGATTAAAGAAGCAGAAGGCAAACTTGATAATCTTAAAGAAAAAAAGGAAAAGCAGGAAGAGTATCTTGAAGCCCTTGAAAAACAGATTAATGTTATGAAGGCCAGAGATACGGCTATTCAGACCCAGATTAATGCCATTGATGAAGAAATTAGTGAGCTTAAAACAAAGCTCAGACAGATTAAAACAGAGATATCTTTAATTGAAGAAGATATCGAAAAAACAGAAGTTAAAATTACCGAAATTGAAGATAATATCGCTCAATCAAGCGATCTTTTAGCTCAGAGGTTGCGTGCATCATATATGCAGGGTGACGAATCTCAACTTAAGATTCTTATGGGTGCAGACTCTCTTGCAACTTTTCTCACAAGACTCGAAATGATGAAAAGAACATCTGAGAGAGATAAAGAAATTATCCTTGGTTTCAGAGATCAGGTAATCGAACTTGAAAAGCAAAAGACTCAGCTTGAAGAAAGTAAAAACGAGCGCGATGTTAAAAAGACAGAGCTCGATATAAAGAAAGAAGAAGCAACCGAAAAAAGAGCTGAACTTAAAAAGAAGCAAAAAGAACAGGATGCAGCACGTGCAAAACTTCAGGCAAACTATAATGCAATCGATACTCTTATTAAAGAAATCGATAAATCCAGTGCTGCTTATAAGTCTTATATTTCTAAGCTCGAGGCTGACAAAAAAGCAGCCGATGCCGAAATCGACAGAATCCTCAGTGAATATTATGCTACTTCAAATCAGCAAAGCACAACTCTCGCATCAGGCGGTAACGCTAACCCCTCAACAACAAAACCATCAGGCGGCGGAAGCTATAATACAAACGATTCCTGGGCTTGGCCAATAGGCAACCGTTGGTGCTATATCAGCTCAAAGTTCGGATACAGAGACCCCAGTGTTTCAGGTTGGGGCTTCCACGGCGGTCTTGATTTAGCCGGAGGTAACGGTGCCCTTCACGGAGCTCCTGTTTATGCCACAAGATCGGGACGAGTAATTGCTGCTGTTACAAGTAATGTTGGTTACGGTATTTATGTTCTTATTGACCACGGCGATGGCTATTCAAGTATGTACGCTCATATGTCAGTGCGTTATGTAAGTACGGGCGACTATGTTTCAAAGGGTCAGATGATTGGTCGCGTCGGTGATACAGGTAACTCAACGGCTGCACATCTTCATTTTGAAATCCGTTATAACGGTGAAAAGAAAGACCCTCTCAACTATGTTAAAAACCCCAATTAAGGAGTGATAAGGTGAAAAAGAAAATACTTTGTATTTTGTTGTGTTTCACCCTTATGTTTACTGCGATAGCTATGGCTATACCGGCTATAAAAGCCGAGGCTGCCACTAAAACAGAGCTTGAAGACAAAATTGACGAGCTTGATAAAGAAATCGCAGCAAATAAAAAGAAGTTAGAATCATTAAAAAATAAGACTGAGTCACAGAAAGAGTATCTTGAAACTCTTGAAAAGCAAATCGAAACTGTTGAGCAGAAAGGTATCAACCTTCAGACACAGATAAGTGCAGTTGATGCTGAAATTGATGACCTCAATAAAAAACTTAAACAGCTTGGCAGTGAGATTGTTATCATTGAAGAAGATATCATAAAGACTCAGAAGAGTATCAAAACTACACAAAAGAATATCGAGGAATCCAGTGAGCATCTTGCTGAAAGACTCAGAGCCGCATATATGGCAGGTGATGAGTCAACACTTAAAATACTTCTCGGTGCCGACTCTCTTGCTTCATTTTTAACAAGACTTGAGATGATGAAGCGTCAGAGTGAAAGCGATAAGAAAACCATTGAAGATTTTAAAAACAAGGTTACCAAACTCAATAAAGAGAAAGTGAAACTCGAAGAGGATAAGGCTTCTCTTGACAGCAAGAAAACCGAGCTTGATTTGAAGCGTGACGAGAAAATCGAAAAGAAAAATGTTCTTACTATAAGCCAGAGAGAATATAAAAAGACAATGAAAGATCTCGAGAAGAAATATGGTGAGATCGAAATTTATATTGCTGAACTTGACAAATCCGGCAAGGCTTATAAAGAGTATATCAAAAATCTTGAAGCTGAACGTAAGAAGGCTGATGAAGAAATCGATAAGATTCTTAAGGATTATTATGCTACGTCTGTTCAGCAGTCAACGACTCTTCAGGGCAGCAATTCAAATCCTACCACAACTAAGCCCAGTTCCTCAAACGGAGGATATAACTCTAATGCTTCCTGGGCGTGGCCTTTAGGCGGAGCTTCCTGCTATATCAGTAGCCATTACGGTTATCGTTCAGCCAGTATATCGGGCAACAGTTTCCACGGTGGTACTGATATAACTGGTGGTGGAATTTCTGGTAAACCTGTTTATGCTACACGAGCAGGCAAGGTTATTTCTGCCGTTACAAGCAATTCAGGTTATGGAATATATGTTCTTATTGACCACGGTGACGGATATTCAAGTCTTTATGCTCATATGTCGGCACGCTATGTAGGCACAGGCGACAGCGTTTCAAAAGGACAGATGATAGGCAGAGTCGGCTCAACCGGTAACTCTACAGGTCCGCATCTTCATTTTGAAATCCGTTATTACGGTGAAAAGAAAAACCCGATGAATTATGTAAAGAAACCTTGATATTGAGGGATAGTTTTTCTATCCCTCTGCTTGCATTTTATAATGCTGTTATTACTTTATTTGGGAGATGATTTTAGTGAACAAGAAAATTTCTTTAGGCGTTGCTATAACTCTTTGTATTCTGGTGGCGGTTTTAAGCGGTTTTGTTTGCTATGAAATTATCGATTCACGATATAACAATGTTCTTGAGGGTATGCCTGAGAGAATGGAGAGGTATGAACTTTTGGATGAAGTTGACAGCATAATCAAAAATAAATATTACGGCAAAACTGACAGTAAATATATCTCTGATTCACTAATTAAAGGCTTTGTTGAAAGCCTTGACGATTCCAACTCTCTTTATCTTACTTTTGAAGAATATGAGGAGTATAAGAAAGAAATCCAGGGCGATATGCAAGGTATCGGCATTGAGTACGAAAAGACGAAGAACAGTCAGATAAAAATTACAAAAGTTTTTGACGGTTCACCTGCAAAAGAAAACGGACTCAGGAAAGGTGATATTATTGTTGCTTTTGACGGTATAAAACTCACCTCAAAAAATTATAAAGAGCTCTCATCAAAACTAGAAGACAGCACTAACTCTGTCAATATCATTTATAAAAGAGCCGGAAAAGAAAAGGCGCTGACTCTTCGCAAGGGTTATGAAGCAAAATCAGTTTTCACAGGTGTCTATGACAACCAGGTTGGCTATATTGCTATCAGCGATTTTTATTCGGGTACCCCTGCTCAGGTTTCGTCGGCACTTGAAACTTTTATAGTGTCGGGTATCAACTATCTTGTTGTTGACCTTCGGGAAAACGATAGCGTCAATTTTGACGCTGCTATGGAAACTCTCGATTTATTTTTACCTATGACAACCCGTGAAAAGCCTGCTGCGACTGTAAGTGATAACAGTGGAAATGTTGTTAAAACATATAATATGACTTCAGGTGAGATTAACTTGCCTGTGGCAGTTCTTGTGTCTGCTAATACAGCTTCTGCAGCGGAAATATTTGCAGCGGATATGAAGCTTATGAACAAGTGTGAGATATTTGGCAGTGAAAATACCAAGGGTCAATGCCTTGTTCAGGAAATTTTTGAGCTTTCACAAAATGGTGCATTGCTTTTATCTGTAGGTAAAATTTCACCATACACAGGTGATGGTTATGAGAAAACAGGTTTGACCCCTGACTATGTGACCAAATACAAAACTAAAAACGATGATTTTATAAAAGATAAGCTGTTTTTATATGCGGCTTCAACTCTAATTAGCTAAATTACATCAATATTTTTCAGGGAGGTTAATTTATGAATGTAAAAGTTTCTGTTGTTGTTGCAATACATCGAATAGGCATAAATTTAAAAAATGTACTGAATTCTCTGAAAAATCAGACACTTAAAGATATAGAAGTGCTTCTCATTGATGCAAATACTTCAGACGGTACTGCGGAAATAATGAAAAATTATCTCTCTGATAAAAGATTCAGATATATCAGAACAGATAACGACAGCATTTCGGCTGCGAGAAATAAGGGTATTGAAGAGTCCAAGGGTAAATATATCGCTTTTGCTGATAAAAATGTTCTGTTTTCAGCTAATCTTCTTGAAAGTATGTATCAGACAGCAGAAAAGCAAGCGGCAGATTTATGTGTTGCACCTATGGCAAGCAGTGATATTTACGGCAAACACGAGTTTGCAAGTAGCAGAATTCTTCTGAGAAGAAAGATTATTGACAAATTTGATACTGAAATTATCTGGAATGGTGCGGTTACTAACAAGCTGTTTCTCAAGAGTAAAATAATTGAGCATAACCTGAGATTCAAGCCCTACGGCAAAGCGCGTGAATCAGCCTTTACAATACCGTATGTTTTTGAAAGCAGTAAAATTGTTGCTTGCTCAAAAGGTGCGGTCAGTTATATAACACCTGTATCTAGCGAGGGTGTTTCTGAGGTTAATATAGAAAATTACCTCTCAGCTTATGAGTACATCATAAAGAAAACTACTGCTGCTTTTACAAAGGCTATAGAAGAAAGTGTCAGCGATTTTGATAGAAAAGAGTTTAAAAAGCAGATGATTTGCTATATCGACCAGGTGTATCACAAAGAAATTACAGTACTGCTTTACAGCTATTACAGACATTTCTGGTGTCTTGGTAATGATGATATCAAAAAATATGCAGATATTATAATGTCTCTTTGTGACTGCCTTTCAGATTCAGGTAGACGCGCTGTCGTAGAAAAGAACAAAGATATTTTCTATAATGGTGCACTTCTTACAAGTCGCGAAGAGATGTCGGCAAATCCAAAGGTTACGGTTTCTCTCGGCAAAAGCGAAAGAAATGTGACTGCGGAAATGCTTGAAAAGCACGTCGCATCTATTTATCATCAGACTATGCCTTCATTTGAATTATTTGTTGATTCTTCGGTTAAAGATATTTTTCCTGAAAAATGGATTAATATGCCAAATCTCAGATTTATTGATGCTCACTCTTCGGGCGAATTCAAAGACGCGGCACTTGATATCTGTTCGACGGGATACATTATGTATCAGGACGGTCTTGCAATTCTTAATCCCAAGATGCTTATGCGCCATTATACAGCTCTTGAAGGCAGAGATAAATATGGCTTTTCTACTTCGCCGCTTACTTGCTTTGACGGTGAAAAAACAGCTGAGTACATTTTCTCGGAGCTTAGCTATTACAGTGATATAAAGCAGACCCGTACCAATCAGAAAGACTGTACATATGTACTTGACCTTTTCTTCTGCAATAAACTATTCAATGTACGGCATCTTAAGGGGATTCACTTTTATTTTTCTGAAAACACGGTTCTTGACATAAATAAACTTTATACTCACTCAAAGTTTAAAAAACTTGCTCATAGGGGAGTATATATGCCTTACAGCGAGGAGCAGGTGCTGGGTCACATCAAAGCAAATCAGCTCATTCTTCCTGTACCCTGCCGAACAATGCTTAAGCATTACAAACGCATAACCTTCAGAAAAATAACCTTAAGAAAAAAGGCTGATAACCTCAGGAGACATTTATCAGCTGTTTGGTTAATTTTCATCAGGGAGTTTTTCAGAATTATAACTATCCTTTATAAATCACGGAAAATAAAAAACAACGTGTTCTTTTTCTCTTCGAGAGGTGATGGGGATTTCCTCGAAAATCTAAATGCGGTTTATAAAAAATATACAGGAGAAAAGACGGCTTTCTGCAAGAAAAAGCCCCACGGAATCCGAGATAATATACGCATCAGAAAACAACTTCTAACCTCAAAGGTTATTGTCACTGATGACTATATCGACTGTCTTAAAAATGTCAGACTCCGTGAAGAGCAGAAGCTTATTCAGGTCTGGTACACGGGCGGTGCATTCAGACGTTTCGGACTTGATAATCCTAATATCGGTTCAAGGCTTGATGAATACAGAGCTCATTCACAGTACTCTGCCGTATGTGTATCTTCGGATTATGTAAGACAGTTTTTTTCCCACGCTTTCGGTGTTGATATCGATATAGTTAAAGCTACGGGTACTCCTCGTTCTGATGTGCTCATAAACGATGCGAAGATTGCTGAAAAGAAAAAAGAAATTACCGAGTACGCATAAGTGTTTCCAATTCTTAGACAAAATAATCCAATAAAAAAGAAAACA
>JAZQZO010000036.1:0-5878 GCA_045634065.1 Acutalibacteraceae bacterium | reverse complement strand
CCCTTCAAGAGATAAGGCACGGCGTTGCTTTTGCCTATATAGCCGATAATTCCGCACATAAAAACAGCTCCTGACTGAAAAATAATAAAAAAACACTTTTTCTATAATCTATTTTATGATATACTTAGATAAATATTAATTATGATTTCAGGATTGGAGATATAATATGTCAATATCTAAATTTCTTTTACCTGTTACTGTCGGTATCTTGTCATTCGCCGCAGTGGAGCTTAAAGCTTCAAAAGGCAACACCGCTGAAACTCCCGATGTGCTTTTGATTTTAGGTTGCAGAGTCAAAGGTGATACACCTGAAGAGACCTTGCAGATGCGAATTGATGCAGCGGCAGAGTACCTGAATAAGAATAAAAACGTCGTAGCAATTGCCTGTGGCGGAATTGTTCACGACGACCAGACAAAAAGTGAAGCTCAGGCAATAAGCGAAGGACTCACTGCAAAGGGTGTTGAAATCGAAAGAATTATACTTGAAGATAAGTCCACCACCACACAGGAAAACTTCAGAAATGCTATGGAAATTATAGATAAGATGTCTGATGAAAAACTCAAGGTGGCTATGCTGTCAAGTGAATTCCACCTTTTGAGAGCAAGTCTTCTTGCGAAAAAATGCGGTCTTGAGGTTACAACACTTCCTGCACCGAGTCCCAAAAAGTTACGGTTTAAAAACTATGCAAGAGAACTTATTTGTTTTGCTGAGTTCTTAAAATAAGGAGAAATATTATGGCAAGTGTAGAAATGCAGGCTTATAAAATAAGCGAAGTTGAGTTTAAAAATAAAGTTCAGGGGAAAGCGAATTTGTCTTTCAGCAACAAGATTTCATATAATGTAAAATATTCTCAGAAACAGTTTTGCGAGGGCGCACTGACAGTCGAGGTTTTCGACAAAGAAAAACCTGACACTATCAGCATAAAATTTGTTCTAAACGGTGCTTTCAGAATACTTAAGGATGTAGAAAAAGAGTTTCTTCACGTAGAAACTTTTAAGGAGCTTTTCCCTATAGCAAAGTCATTTGTGGTTACTCTCACAGCCAATGCAGGTATTCCGCCTATTTTTCTGAAGAATATCGATATTGAGAGTCAGGAAATCTACAGAATGGAAATGGGAAAATAAAGTAAAGCTTTTTGCCGTGGGCAAAGGTTTATGGAGGTAAATTATGTCTGAACTTTTAAATCAGCTTAAAGATGAAGAACTCGACTTCACTGTCCGCTTTACGGATACTGACGGAGTTTACGGTGAGTATGAGTTTTTAGATATTGTTCTTTATGAGGGCAGTGAATATGCAGTTGTGTCACCGCTTGATGCAGACGGGTATGTTGATATTTTCCGCATTATGGGTATCAATGACAAGGAAATTTATGTCAGAATACAGGATGACGAAACTCTGGAGAATGTATTTGAAATATTCAGAGTGAAAAACGAAGATGAGTTTGACTTTGAATAATTGTGAGGAATAATTATCACGCTTTTTAATTCTTTTTCCGAGACAGGGAAAAATAACTTGCGACGAGCGAAAAAAGCATATATTTTTCACTTCAACGCAATAAAAGACTAAAACACTATTGACCTGTGAGCTTTAATTTGATAAAATGAAAAATATTCTTTCTTTTTGGGAGATGATAAAATGAAAAAGTATACAAAAATAATTCTCGGAACTGCAATAGTGGCTGCAACAGGCTTGGCTGTCACAGCAGGATATGTAAGTTACATAAAAAATAAAGAGGCGGTTTTCCCTGAAAACTTTACCGTTACTGCTCATACAGGCTGTGAGGGTACTGCTGACAACTCCTTGGAAGCCATAAGAAAAGGTTTTGAAAGCGGTGCAGATATCGTGGAGTTTGATGTTCACTTCAATTCAAGCGGTGAACCGGTTCTTGCTCACGACTATGCCGCAGATAACAGCGTTAAGCTGAAGGAGGCGTTTGATCTTGTGGCAAAATGTGAGGGGCTCCGTGTCAACGTTGACTGCAAAACTGTGGATAACCTTAAAGCTATAGTAAAAATTGCTGAAGAATGTAATGTTAAAGACAGAATTTTCTATACGGGTATCGAAGTTAAAGATGTTAATACAGTCAAGCGTGATACACCTGAGATCAAATACTATCTTAATAAAAAGATGGATATAAGCCGCAAGAATGATGAACATTATATTCGCAGTCTCGTAACTCTGACTAAAGCTGTCGATGCAGTGGGTCTTAATATTCACTTCAGTGAGGCGTCAGAGAAAATGATAAAGATTTTCCACAGTGAAGGCCTAGAGGTATCCTTGTGGACTGTGAATAAGGAATTTGATATGTACAAGGTGTTGGCTCTCGGTTGTGACAATATCACAACAAGACAGCCTACAAAACTTAAGCAAATAATCGCTGATAAAACAAAATAACCCCAAGGAGGATAAAATAATGGAAAAAATCAAAATGGGCAAAATCGTCGAGATGGACGGCGACGAGATGACCAGAATCATCTGGAAACAGATTAAGGATGAGCTTCTTTCACCTTATGTAGAGCTCAATACAGAATACTATGACTTAGGACTTCCTTATAGAGATGAAACCAATGACCAGGTCAGCATCGATGCAGGTGAAGCTATCAAAAAGTACCACGTAGGTGTTAAATGCGCAACTATTACTCCCAATGCGCAGAGAGTTGAAGAGTACAAGCTCAAGGAAATGTGGAAGAGCCCCAATGGTACTATTCGTGCTATTCTTGACGGTACTGTTTTCCGTACTCCTATTCTTGTTAGTGGCATCAAGCCCACAGTAAGAACCTGGAAGGAACCTATTACTATCGCTCGTCACGCTTACGGTGATGTTTATAAGGCTAGCGAATTCCGTACTACAAAACCCGGTAAGGCAGAGCTTGTTTTCACAAGCGTTGACGGTGAAGAAGAAAGAGCTACCATTTACGACTTCGAGTGCGGCGGCGTGCTTCAGGGTATGTACAATAAGGACAGCTCAATTGAGTCATTTGCACATTCCTGCTTCAAATACGCTATCAGCACAAAGCAGGACCTTTGGTTCTCAACTAAGGACACAATCTCAAAGAAGTACGACCAGACATTCAAGCTTATCTTTGAAGATATCTACAACAAGAACTATAAAGAAGATTTCGAGAAACTCGGTATCGAATATTTCTACACTCTTATCGACGATGCTGTTGCAAGAGTTATCCGTTCAAAGGGCGGTTATATCTGGGCTTGTAAGAACTATGACGGCGACGTTATGAGCGATATGGTGTCAACTGCTTTCGGTTCACTTGCTATGATGACAAGCGTACTTGTTTCACCTGACGGCAACTACGAATATGAGGCTGCTCACGGCACAGTTACACGTCACTACTATCGTTACCTTGAGGGCGAGAAGACATCAACTAACCCCATCGCAACTATTTTTGCGTGGACAGGCGCTCTTCGCAAGCGTGGTGAAATGGACGGTAATGCTGAGCTTATGGCTTTTGCGGATAAGCTCGAAAAGGCTTGCATTGATACTATCGAAAGCGGCAAGATGACCAAGGACCTTGTTGGCCTTTGGGAAGGCTGTGAAGCTACAGCGCTGACAACTGAGGAATTCATTAGTGCTATCAGAGAAAACCTCGATAAAGCAATGGCATAATTTGCGCATTTTTGGTTACTTTTTGTGCGCCAGCAAAAAGTAACGCCTCCGCGGCGAGCAGTGGGGTGCGGGGCGAAGCCCTGCCACAAGAAAAGCATTAATATTATCAGGACGCGGGTTAATCTCGCGTCTTTTTTACTTTTATCCCGCCGGGGCCCCCTCAGTCATCCTAGGGGAGCTGGCAAAACCATTGGTTTTGACTGAGGGGTCAACAAAATTTCAATTTATATTGATTTTTCATCTGGAAAATGGTATCATATATATGCTACAAAATTTTTACAATTAAACATCTTAAGTATAACTATGCTCATAGGGCAAAATACGGTAAAAGTGTTTCCCGATTTATAGTCCCTCTATGAGCGATTGTGAAAATTTTGTAGCAGAAATTATGGGATGCATTTTTCGGTGTGTCTCATTTGAGGCACACTTTTTATTTCACAAAACTTTTACCGAGGTGTTCTTAATGAAAACAGCAGTAGTCGGATCAAGAAATCTAAATGTAAAATTTATAAGATATTACATACCTGCGGCAACAAGCGAAATAGTTTCAGGTGGTGCTAAAGGTGTTGATGCTTTTGCTAAAAAATATGCTGAAGAAATGAATTGCAAATATACCGAGTTTCTTCCCGATTACGAGAAATACGGTAGGGTGGCACCTTTAAGACGAAATGACGAAATTATAGATTATGCTGATATAGTAGTTGCTATATGGGACGGCAAATCAAAGGGTACAAAATACGTTATAGATAAATGCAAAAAAATCGGAAAAAGTCTTATAGTTTGCAGTTTGAAACTTTTAAAAGATATAAACTTATTAATAAATGACAGCTGTGACTATTGCAATATGACGGCTCTCGGCAATGAAATGCTTAAAAAAATAATATCAGCGGAACTTGACCGAGAAATGTATTTAGAGGTAGATACAAAGCTGATAAACGTTTGCATCAAAGCTATATTGACAAATAAATCTGATTTTAAATTTGACCCTGCGTTAAATGAAATTATTACCAGTTATGAAGATAATAATGAGGAAATGCTGATAGAAGTCAGTAAGAAATACTGTGAAATATAACTCAGAATGGTGGGCTTAAACCTGCCGTTTTTTTTTACCTCTCCGTCACACTTCTTGTGCCACCTCTCCTTTCAGGAGAGGGTTATTTTTGCTCTGCTGATTAGATGAATTTGAATTAATATGATTATTAAAATATTTCGCAGGTTGACCTCTCCTGAAAGGAGAGGTGGATGCCGTCAGGCAGACGGAGAGGTTGTAGCGTAGCCTCGTGGGCTACTTGACTAAATATATAGGCGACTTGGCAGGTGATACGCCTGCGCTACACTCCCTCGGCGGGCTTAAACCTGCCGTTTTTTCTTTAGTGCGACGCGTCTCAACAAAAAAAGACAGCCCATATGGACTGTCTAAATTTATTTTTCGCTCGCCGCGTGGCGTTACTTTTGCTAGCGCACAAAAGTAACACAAAATGCGCTGATTTTATTTCACCTTAATCTTATTAAGTTTAGCATTAAATGCAAGAAGCTCTTCCTTGGTGAATTTGACTTCCATTGCACCAATAAGATTTGCAATACGAAGCGGTGTAAATGCGCCTGCCATCTGAAGAAGCTCTTTTGAAGGCTTCATACCGCCGGGAAGACCGCCGCCACCTTTCTTGTCACCCTTCTGTGTTGCCTTGAATTTCTTAGCCATTGTCAGGACAAATGAAACTGTGATGAGCTTACCTCTTGTGCTCTTGCAGATGTCGGAGAACTTGTCGTTGATGTTAAGATATCCGTCGGGTGCTGTGATGTCAAACCAGTTGAGAATCGCGCCCTTCTCTTTGAATACATATTCTTCGTTGATAGAGTCAACTTTTTTTATGGTACTTTCATCTTTGAGGTCGCCTGCAACTGCTGTGAGTGCTGTCTCACCAACGTTAGGTACGTCGAAATAGAAGAAGTGGTCTGCTGCTGTCTTCTTGCCAAGTGACTTGCCGTTTGCAAAAAGTTCAACTTCAGGAAGATTTGAGTAAACTGTTACCTTAGTTACATCTTCAACACGGTCGATATATCTCTTTCCGCAAAGGTGTACGAAAGGCTCGTCTGAGAGCCAAGCCTTGTATGCATAGAATGAGTCCTTCTTGTACTTTCTGTCCATTGTTACAAGACCCTTGTGGTTCTGACCGTTTTCGCCGCCTTCCTGACGTGCATCAGCACCGAAGTCAAACATATTCCATACGTGAGTTGACCAGATGAATTCTCTT
>JAZQZO010000035.1:0-2577 GCA_045634065.1 Acutalibacteraceae bacterium | reverse complement strand
AAACGAAATTGACGGATACAGAAACGAGGAATTCACTCACACCGCTGTTGCCGCACAGATTGCCGGCGGTAATGCAGACTGCGGACTCGGTATATATTCAGCAGCTCAGATGTATGACCTTGATTTTATTGAAATAACAGTTGAAGAATATGACTTTATAGTAAACAATGATTTTATAAATACACCTATGTATGATGCATTTATGGAAGTTTTTCATAGTGATGAACTCAAAGAGCGAATGAAAAAGATGGGAGGTTATACCCTTGGCTGAGCTTACACATCTTAATAAAAACGGTGAAGCAGTTATGATCGATGTTGGTGAAAAGGAAATTACAAGACGAACTGCAACAGCCTTTGCAAAAATAAAAATGCAACCCGAAACCTTAGACAAGCTGCTTTCGTCCTCTCTTAAAAAAGGCGACGGACTTGCTACGGCAAGAATAGCGGGAATTATGGGTGCAAAAAAGACAAGTGAGCTTATCCCTCTTTGTCATAACATCCCCATTGAAAGTGTTGAAATCAACTTCCAAAATAACGGCACAGACGAATTGTATGTTTACTGTACAGGTAAATGCAGCTATAAAACAGGCATTGAAATGGAAGCTCTTACAGGTGCATCTGTTGCGGCACTTACGGTTTACGATATGTGCAAGGCTATTGACAGAAAAATGGAAATTAAGGAAGTAAGACTTCTCGAAAAAACAGGCGGAAAGAGCGATTTTAAAAATGATTGACAGCTACGGAAGAGATATAAATTATCTGCGTGTTTCTGTTACAAAACGGTGTAATCTCAACTGCTCCTATTGCGGTACAAAAAATGAAATAAGCGAAGAACTTACACCGTTACAGATTGAAAAAATTGTGAGAGCTTTTGCTGAATGCGGTGTAAATAAGGTAAGACTCACGGGCGGCGAGCCTCTGGTCAGACAGGATATATGTGACATTGCACAGAGAATAAGCAGTATAGACGGAATAAAAAAGCTGGCTCTTACAACCAACGGCATTTTCCTGAAAAAATATGCAGAAGAATTAAAAAAATCCGGTGTCAGGGCAATTAATATCAGCCTTGATACAACAGACAAAGAGCAATTCAGGTGCATTACCGGCTACGACGGACTGGATAAAGTCTTTGAAGGTATTGATGAATGCGAAAGAGTCGGTCTTTCTCCTATAAGACTCAATGCGGTGCTTATAAAAGGTAAAAATGAAGAACAGTCAGAAAACCTTATAAGCATTGCAAAAAGCAGAAAAATCGACGTCCGTTTTATTGAACTTATGCCCTTTTCAACTGACGGTGAAAATAATGAGCTTGTTGTGAAGGGAGAAGAAATTCTGAAAAAATTTCCTCAACTAAAACCTTGCATAACAGAAGGCGCAACCGACTTTGAAAAAAGTGTCGCTAAATATTACACTGCCGAAAATTACAAGGGACGGGTAGGCTTTATTACCCCTGTCAGCAACAGATTTTGCAGTGAATGTAACAGAATCAGGCTTCTTTCAGACGGGAAAATAAAGCCTTGTCTTGGAAATAATGCTGTTTATGACATAATGAATTTTATCGACAATGAGGAAAGACTAAAAGAAGAAATTGAAAGAATCATAATGTCAAAGCCCCGTGAACACAGCTTTAACTGCGGTTACGGCAATCATCACGGACTGAATCTCATAGGAGGATAGAAAATGAAAGGTAAAGTTTTATCAATCAACATCAGTGAAAAGAAGGGTACGCCCAAGACTAAAATTAACCCCGGTGTGCTTATTGAGGATTTTGGTTTCGAGGGTGACGCCCACGCAGGTAAATGGCACAGACAAGTAAGCTTGCTTGCCAAAGAAAGTATAGAAAAATCAAAAGGGCTCCCTCAGGACGGTCTTTGTCACGGCATATTCGCAGAGAATATCACCACTGAGGGCATTGAACTCTATACTATTCCCGTTGGTACTCAGATTAAGATCGGTGAATGTATCATCGAAATCAGTCAGATTGGCAAGGAATGTCACGAGGGCTGTGCAATTCAGAAGCTTGTCGGCAAATGTGTAATGCCTCGTGAAGGTATTTTTGCTAAGGTACTCAAAGGAGGGAAGGTCTTTGAGGGAGATAGCATTGAGGTGCTATGAGTTGAAACAGAACAAGTTAATCCCTGACTTTAACGGTCAGGGGATAACTAGAAAACAAAAAGAACTGCTAACGAATAGGTTGCAGTTCTTTTTTTGCGCGGTAGACGGGACTAGATCCTCGCTATGCAACATTCACTACTGCTCCTACTTCAAGCCTCTTTTTATCAATCAATTAAAATGATATAAAAAAACAACTCAGCAACCTATTGGTTGCTGAGTTTTGGTGCGAGAGACGGGACTTGAACCCGTACGAGCTGCCCCACACGCCCCTCAAACGTGCGCGTCTGCCGATTCCGCCACTCTCGCGTATTTCGTTGTCACTCTCTCGAGTGCTTGTTTACTATACCACCAATAAAACAAAAAGTCAACCCTTTTTTTCAAAAAAAATCAAATTTTTTCAAAAAAATTTTTCGGGGTATTTTTAATTCCTAATGATAAATTTGACAAGGGATTTTTTATGTG
>JAZQZO010000034.1:0-5082 GCA_045634065.1 Acutalibacteraceae bacterium | reverse complement strand
GAATGGTAATGCTCCTTACCGATTCACCCGCAATCAGAGACGTACTTCTCTTCCCCACAATGAAGAGCTTGGATAAATAAAACTGTCAATAACCCCTATTTTACTGGGGTTTTGAGGGGTGTAAAACTCCAAAAACTTACTACTTACTACAAACTTACTACAATCGATGCAAGAAACGTGCAAAGAATATAGTCCTTTAAATTTTTGTAGTAAGCAAAGACAAAAAAGTTAAGACTGCTATCAGATTAAAATTCTGAAAGCAGTCTCTTTTTTATGCCTTAAAATCGGCACATTGGATTGATTTTTCTTTATGCGGTAGAATAATGCTACCAAATACAAGGAGGTATTATTATGAGAAGAAAAATTAAAGTCAAGTTTACGGTTTTCGAGTGTAATTTGCTTATCAACGGTATGAATGAGTTTCGCAATATGCTTTTAGCAGAAGATTTACCCACTGAGGATGTTGATGAGCTGTTGCTGAAAATAATTGATAAAAGCGGAAGGTAGGGGGTGATTTTATGTCGAACATTATAGAAGAATTTTATTACGGCAATGTTGAGCCACAGGAGCTGACAACGGAAATCACTCCTAAAATGAAAAAGAAGCTGAGTGCCCTTGTTAAAAAGGAAGAAGAATTAACTGCAATGCTGCCCGAAAAGGAAAAAGAGCTGTTTACTAATTATGTGCTTGCTTACAACGAGTTTTCAAGCATCGGGAATTCCGACAGCTTTATAACAGGCTTTAGACTTGGTGCAAGATTTACATACGATACATTCATAAACAGATAGCATAGCCTGTTTTCATTATTAAGAGTCGCTTTGCTTCTGCTCTTGACAACAAAAACTTCTATGCTCGTTGGGAATTACCAGGGTGATACCCTCAAAATATAACATTTTAAGTTATCACGAATATTATTAAGGAGGAAAAACTATGTCAAACAAAACAGAGATAACCTATCGCAGAGTTGGAGATTATTTCATCCCGAACCTCAAACTGCCACCTGAAGAAGCAAAGGTCAGGCTTGGTAAATGGGGTATGCTTTACAAGGACTACCTTTTTAATCACAAGAAAGTAGTGTTTTCTACTCTACTTGCGGAATGTAAGTTGTATCAGCACTGTGCCGAAGTAGAAAAACAGGCAAACGAAATGTACGACTTTCTGATTGAGCAGATGAAAGAGGCAGAAGGTGTCACAGAAGAACTCAAAAAGGAAAATCAGCTTGAGTGGGTTGGCAGGATGATGAATATTGAAGCAATAGCTAAAGAAATTGTATGTGACGAGTTGATTTATAAATAAGCACAAACAAAAAGCAAGCATTCCTTTTCGGAATTTATGCTTGCTTTTGCTGTTAAATATAAAGAATAGATTTATTACTTTACTTCAAGTCTGATTGAAGTAACCGAATATGCAGGCACAGTGTAATTAAAACTGCTATCAAAGCCTTCCATAGTAAATTCTTTCAATGTGCAGGTTTCTTCAGCGTCAAGTACATTTTCGTCTGTTAGTGAATTGCCCGCAACCTGATTGATAATTGCTGCGCCTGAAATGTCAGCATTATCAATATTTACTGCAACTGTTTTTGAGCTGTCGGTTACATTTACGAGCTTGATGATTATATCACCGTTATCATCTTTGCTGACAACGCTATAACATTCATACTCTTTATCAAGATTGAAGTCATAATCAACATAGAGCTCGCCGTCAATATAACACTTGACAGTATCGCCCTTTACTTCAACCTTGAGCTCGTAGGTTCTTCCCGTTTCAACAACAAAATCCTTTGTTGTGCCGGGAAGCTGTCCTGTTTTACTGCCGCATTCCACTTGCTGGAGTGTAGATACAGTGTTTTCCCAACCGCCGATATTCCAGAAGATATTATCGTCAACACCCTGTACTGCAAAAGGAATAAGGAAGCCTTCACCGCCGTCAAGTTTTGTTGCTTCAACGGTATAAGTGTAGTTTGTCCACTCGGTATCACCGAAATAAGCAACAGTACCTACCTGCGAATATCTCATATCTGTTGTCGGATAAACGAGAGCTTTATCTTTAATTTTCCATTTACCGTCAAGGGGGAAATCCCAATTTCTCTTCGAGAAAACAGTGTTGAGCTTATCACTTGCAAGAACTTTGCCTGTACTGTTGTCAACAACCTTTACATTATCAAACTTTGCCGATGTGTACCATGTACCTACACCCACAGCACCCTTGAGGTCTGTATTTTTGTTTTCTGCACCGGCAAGTGCAGAGTCCAATAATTCAGTACCGACATTCTTTGCGAAAAGCTGCTGCGCATAATAGTTGACAGAGGGTGTAACGCTGTGATTGTTAAACCAGATAAGGTCAGGTGCCCAGTGTCTTGCCGTGTTGTTGCCGAAGAGTGGTGCATAAGCAGCCATAGTAACAATATCACCGTTTCTTTCAAGACCTGTCATATATGCCGCCTCAGCAAGAGCCGCCTTGAGTGTGTTGCTCTGTGCCGCATATTCACCCAGGAAAACCTTAAGGCCTCCGCCATAAAGGGTACTTGTCATATCTTCAACAGTTCTTGAATAGTTTTCTTCGTCGTAATAGTCACTGTGCTGCAAGAACCAGGAGGGTGTATTGTAATAGTGGTGATCGGTAGCACCTGCAAAATCGGAGGCATCGGTAGAATTCATTTTGTCAAGCTCAGATTTTGCATATTCATATGAGGGCATATATAAATCTCTGCCGCTGTCACCGTCGTCAACACCCGAAGAATAGATAAGCTCAAGACCTTCATAAAGCTCAGGGTTTTCAGCCTTTGCTTCATTAAATACCTTCAGGAATTCCGAATATCTCTCGAAGTAGATTTCAGTCCAGTTTTCATTGCCTATACAGATATATTTAAGCTCAAAAGGTTCTTTATGTCCCATTGCTGTACGGACTTTACCCCATGTGGTGTTTTCATCACCACGGCAGAATTCAACAAGGTCAAGCATATCGTCAAGATATTTTCTGAATTCAGGTGTGTATTTTCCCTCACCGTCAAACATTGTAACCGGTCTCCAGCCTCTTGCCTGACAGTAAAGCCCGCAGTTGAGAACGGGTACACCAACGGCACCGATATCTTCAGCAAGCTGGAAGTACTCATAAAAGCCGAGGCCGTAGGTCATAAAGGAGGGATACTCGTCATCTGTTGCACCGATGTTTGTCCATACGTTTGTACCCATTTTTCTTGCGGCAACATCGCCGTATATACCATTAAATTCTAATGGGTTTCCGTCAGCATCCACACCGATTGAATCCTTCCAGTCGTAAGCAGAGTTTTTATCGTAACCCTCAATTACACATCCGCCGGGGAAACGCAGAAATGCGGGCTGTAATTCTTCAAGCTTTGTTGCAAGGTCATTTCTCAAACCGTTTTCTCTGCCCTTGTATGTATTTTCAGGAAAAAGGGAAATCATATCAAAATATGCTGTACCCTTGTTCATAAGAACCTGCAAAGTTACATTTTCATTGGCTGAAGCTGTCGGAGTGAGGGTAACGGAATATTTTGTCCATTCATCTGAGGTCGGTGTAATCTCGGCAGTTGCAACAGCTTTGCCGCCGACTGCAAGATTAACTGTGTATTTACCATTATACTCAGCAGATTTTGCATAGAAAGACATTTTGTAGTTTTCGCCTTGAGTGATGCTCATTCCTTCAAGGAAACCGATATTTTCTACGCCTGCAGGAGTATCGGCAGAGTTCTCGATAACAAGATAAGAGGGGTTGTTATCGTTGAGTGAGTGTGACTTTTCACTTTCAACCTTAATGTTTGCTCCTCCCACCTTTTTCCAACGGTAAAGAGCATCATCAACTGCAACTTCAGTAAACTCAAAAGAACGGTTAATGACCATTTCAGCATAAAGCCCGCCGTCAGCGGCGAAGTTGATATCCTCAAAGAAAATACCGAAAAGCAGATCGCTTATATCGTGGATTTTGTTATCGGCATCAACGGTCAGCTGATAATCCGAAGCGGCAACATCATAAGCACTGACAATATTTTCAAGACTGTCTGTCTGATTACCGCTGCAGGAAATACCTAAAGCAGTGAGAATCGAAATTACGATTGCAATAATTTTTTTGTAAAATTCTGCAAAACAGTTTTTCATAGGTTTCTACCTCCTTATATTCTATTTAGTAAATTATATCAAATTCGTCAAAAAATGTCAAAAGAGATATTATTACCTGTTTAAAAAGCAAGCAATTATCCTTATGAGACTTCTGCTTGTTTTTCGTTCTACCATCTTCTGTCTTTTACATTCGGACAGTTATTCTTTTTAAAGGCTGCTCTGAATTCAACATAGCAGCCACATTTCATACATACACCTGAAATCAGGTTATCACATCTTTTACACTCGTTGAGCCTTTTTTCGTAAAGCTCACTGTCAACTCTTTCTTTTTCAGAGAGCTTATCAATTCTTTCTTTTATGCTTTTGAGGGTATTTTCCTCTGCCGACTCGTGAAGCAGACATCTTTTACATTCTGCCATATTATTTAATCACAAACTTGACTACAGAGCAAGGAGGTATCGTTGTCTTAAAGCCGTCTGAAAGTATTTCATAATTGCTGAATACCTTTGTGCCAACGGCGGTTTTATTTTCAAAGCTGTTGTAGTCGTGGATTTCACCTGTAAGAATTTCTGCTTCAAGCTCTTTAAGGGTAAAGTCTGCTATCTGACAGTGGATTTCTGCTGTTTCATCAGCTGAGGTGTGGACTATTGTTGCGATTATAGTACCGTCTTCTTTTACTGAAGCACTTTCGATAAGCTTAGGCAGATTACCCTTTTCGGAAAGGTCGGGAGTTGTTATGTATGAGCCGAGGAGCGTATTTTCCTGATGGTCCTTGTACATTTTGAAAATGTGATATGTGGGAGTCAGAAGCATATACTCGCCGTCGGTGAGAGCCACAGCCTGAAGTACATTTATTGTCTGTGCTATGTTTGCCATCTTGATTCTGTCGGAGTGCTTGTTGAAAATATTGAGGGTAAGACCTGCGACGATGGCATCTCTCATTGTGTTCTGCTGATAAAGGAAGCCGGGGTTGGTACCTTCTTCAACATCATACCAGGTACCCCAT
>JAZQZO010000033.1:0-10523 GCA_045634065.1 Acutalibacteraceae bacterium | reverse complement strand
TCGGCGACGTGCGTCTCCGACCCGAACGCATTTCGGGTATGGAGCCGCCGTGTAGCAACCACCCTGAGTCGCTTTCGTCAAAATGCCCAAATATCTGCCTTATTTTTCTAATATCAACTTCAGGAAAAATGTGATATAATGATTTTATACAATAGGGCGAGAGCTCTGTAAAATTAAAAGGAGATTTGTTATGAACACTTACACCAAAAAAGAACGTAATATGTATCTTATGGGTCTTATGGGTCAGAATATGATTTATAACATCATCGGTACAGGTATGGCGTTTTACTTCCAAAGCGTAATCTTTCTTCCTGCTATGGCAATCAGCATTATTATGGGTATTGCCCGTGTATGGGATGCTATCAATGACCCGATGATGGGTACAATTGTTGACCGAACAAGAACCAAGTGGGGCAAATGCCGTCCCTATCTTTTCTTTGTACCCGGTATTGTTATGATAACCACTATTCTGACATTCGTCAACGGACAGTATTCGAGTGCTAACTCTGCTACAACCAATGCCCTTATTATTGCTTGGGCGGGTATTTCCTACATACTCTGGGGTATGACATACACTGCAGGTGACATTCCAATCTGGGGTATCACTGCTCTTATGACCGAAAGCGACAAAGACCGTTCAAAGCTTCTCGGTCTTGCGCGTATAGTCGGTGGTATCGGTTCAGGTATCATTATGGTTGCTATTATTCCCATTTCACAATCTGTAGGTCAGATGTTTACTGATAACGGTATGACTCAGGCCAAGGGTCTTCAGTATGGTTTTATTGCTGTTACTGTTGTGCTTACTGTTATTGGTACTATTGCTTTCCAGTGTGCAGCTTACACTAAAGAGAGAGTTAAACAGCCTTCAGATGAAGCAAAGGGCTTTATAGATAACGTTAAAATTATGTGGGGCTGTATGCCTTTCAGAAGAATTCTTATCTCAGGTGTTATCAAGGCTCCCATTCAGATTCTCGGTCTTGTCGCTATGACTCTTCTTTCATACTACTACGGTGACAATGGTGGTGACGGCCAGGATTATATGCTTTATATGGCTTGTCTTGGTGGCCCGATGTTTATCGGTCAGTTTGCAGCTATGGCTATTGTGCCAAAGATGTGCGAAAAAATGGAAAAGAAAAAGGTTTACAATGTTACAAGTATCGTAGGTGCTGTGCCTTTCATTCTTCTCTTTGTTATCTATCTCATTGACGGTACAGGCCTTTACAAGTGGCATTGGGTTGCAATTATGGCTGTGCTCTTTGCAATTGCAGGTGCAGGCGTAGGTGCTTCATCAGTTATTCAGTCAATTATGATTGCGGACTGTGTTGACTATGATGAATATCATACAGGCTACCGTCCTGACGGTGTGTTCTTCTCAGGTCAGAGCTTTATTACGAAACTTGGTGCAGGCGTGTCATCATTTATTCAGGGTATCGTGTTTGCAGCTGTAGGATTCAGTGGTGACGCTGTTGCAGCGTGTAATGAGGCTCTTGCAGCTTCACCTAAAGAGGACTTCCTTTTTGCTACTGCTCCCGAATTTGAACCTTACCGTTTCGGAATGTTCTTCCTTATTACTATCCCTGCTGCAATTACTTGCTTTATTTCAATTATTCCTATGCTCAAATATGAAATTACAAATGAAAGCTATAAGAAGATTCTCGACGAGCTTAACGCTAAGAGAAACGCAAAGGCTGAATAATACAGACTATCAGTTCTTCATTTTTTATTTATACTCCTAAAGAGGAAAAGGTCACCGAAGGGTGACCTTTTCTCTTGTGAAAATCTATTGCAATATTTGTTCGTTTCTGATAAACTTATATAATATAATTATATTAAATCTGATAGGTGATTTTATGGAAAATATATCTTTACAGGTTAAAACTGCTGTTTTGGAGCTTATAGAAAAAGCACGTCTTAAAGCAGGTGACTTACTGGTAGTAGGCTGTTCTTCAAGTGAAATAGTCGGCACTGAAATAGGTCACGGATCATCGATTGAGGCTGCTGAAGCTGTTTTTGAGGGCCTTTATCCTGTGCTTAAAGAAAAGGGTATATATCTTGCGGCTCAGTGCTGTGAACATCTCAACCGTGCTTTGATAATTGAAAAGGATTATGCTCAGCGTTATGGCATAGAGATTGTCAACGTTGTGCCTCAGCCTAAGGCAGGTGGAAGTTTTGCAACAACCTGCTATAAAAACTTTGAATGTCCCGTTGCGGCAGAGTACGTAAAAGCTGATGCCGGTATGGATATAGGACTGACCCTTATAGGAATGCATCTGAAACACGTTGCGGTACCCGTGAGACTCAGTATAGATAAGATCGGTTGCGCAAATGTAACTTTTGCAAGAACAAGACCAAAGTGCATCGGCGGTATCAGAGCTGTTTATGACGATAATCTTATGTAAGGCTTGAAATGAAAGAGCTTTTTTGATATACTGAAACAACTACCATTAAGAAGGTGAATTTTTATGCCTATTAAAATTGATGACAGACTGCCTGCAAGAGAAATGCTTGAGCAGGAAAATATATTTGTTATGACGGAGTCCCGTGCCAAGAGCCAGGATATCCGTCCTCTGAAGATTCTTATTCTCAATCTTATGCCCACTAAAATTGTGACTGAGACTCAGCTTCTTCGCCTTATGAGTAATACTCCTTTGCAGGTTGATGTTGAGTTTTTACAGATGGCTACCCATCAGTCAAAAAACACTTCGCAGAGCCATCTGAATAAGTTCTACTATACCTTTGATATGATCAAGCACAGAAAATATGATGGTATGATTATAACCGGTGCGCCTGTTGAGCTTATGGATTTCGAAGAGGTTGACTACTGGGATGAGCTATGCGAAATCTTCGAGTGGACCAAGACTAATGTTTATTCTACTTTTCATATCTGTTGGGGTGCTCAGGCAGGCCTTTATTATCACCACGGCATACCTAAATATACTCTGCCCGAGAAGATGTTCGGTGTTTTCCCTCACCGTCCACTTGATTTGTACCACCCCTTGATGAGAGGCTTCGATGAGACATACTTTGTACCTCACTCGAGACATACCGATGTTAAGTTTGACGATGTTGCCCTTTGCAAGGATTTGCAGATTCTATCTTACTCAGAGCAGGCGGGTATTCATCTTGTATCTGACCTTGAGTGCCGTAACTTCTATGCTACGGGTCACAGTGAGTACGATGCCGATACTCTTGCTAAGGAGTATTTCCGTGACAAGGAAAAGGGTCTTGATATCAAGGTGCCATATAACTATTTTCCTGATGACGATCCTACTAAGAAGCCGATTATCACTTGGAGAAATGTCGGCACTCTTATGTTCACCAACTGGCTGAACTACTTTGTTTATCAGAGAACACCCTATGATATTAATGATATTTAAAGGCAAATAACATCGCGTTTTTGATTCGCCTTGCCTGAAAGGAGAGGTTAACCGCGATAGGAAAAAAATGGCTGTCCGGCGAGGACAATAAAAAATCATATAAAAGTTTTGGCGAGTAGGTTAATACCTACTCGCCTTCTTGCATTAGTATTATAAAAGCTCCTGATCAGGGAAATAACCGGGAATGGGCTTGAGCTTAAAAGCGTTGAGCTTGTTGAGATAGTCAATGCGTGCTTTTGTCTTTTCGTCTTCGCATATGCCTGTGCGGATGTACTTGTCAAGTACTGCATAAGTAAAGCCGAGCTTGTCTTCGTCTGTGCTGCCGCATAAACCGTCGGATGGAGTCTTATCTACGAGATTTACAGGCAGACCAAGGTGCTTGCCGATTTCTTTTACCTCCTGAACTGTAAGACCGGCGAGGGGGCTGAAGTCACCTGCTGCATCACCGTATCTTGTGGAGTAGCCGACCCAATCCTCTGAGAGGTTGCAGGTGTTGGCGACTCTGCCGTTAAGGCTCTGTGAGAAAGCATAAACCGTGGTCATTCTCAGTCTCGGAGCAAGGTTGATTTTTGTCTGCTCACTGATTTCGATACCGCTGTCGAGAAGAGACTGAACGGTTGCATCATAGCTTTCTTTTATGTTGCAGATGTAATATTTTATACCAAGGTGGTTTACAAGTTGAAGTGCATCGTCGATGTCGCTTTGAACACCGTTGGGCATAAGTATGCCGTATACCTTATCTTTGCCGAGTGCTTCGACGCATAAAGCTGCTACTATACTTGAGTCCTTGCCGCCTGATATACCCAGGACTGCGTTGCAGCCTTTGCCATTTTCTTCGAACCAATCTTTTATCCACTGAATAACTTCTGCTGTTATTTTTTCGGTGTTGAACATAGAAAATTCCCCCTGAAAATTAATTTTCATTATATTATAGCATATCTTTTCTTAGAGTTAAAGAGGGGAGTGGGAAATTTTTCTTGCAGTGGGGCGGCTCCGCTGCCGAACGAAGTTCGGCTTGCAGGAAGCCCCTGCGGGGCTTCCTGCTCAATCGCCCTTCGGGGCGATTGGCGGAGCCGCCGACCAACCTTCTCATCCCACTTTCTGCATAGATTTTAATGCCGATTTATAATCTTTTTGTCACTTTCCACTAAAAGGGTAAAAATCACAATATTTAGATCTGCAATCTTGACAAGACCACTATATATATGGTATCATTATAATGAACTGCAATATAAAAATTAACTGAAAGGAAGATGAAGAAATGAACGTAATCAAGCGTGACGGTTCTGTTGTTCAGTATGACAGAAGTAAGATAGTTATCGCCCTTACAAAGGCTAATGATGCCGTAGAAGAACACGAAAAAGCAACTCACCAACAGATAGATTCAATTGCTGATTTTATCTCAAATAAGCAGAAAACCCGTATCCTTGTTGAAGATATTCAGGATATGGTAGAATTCAAGCTTATGGAAATCGGCAAGTTTGCCCTTGCCAAAGCATACATAATTTACCGTTATAACAGAGCTATGGTAAGAAAGGCAAACACCACTGATGATTCAATCCTCAGCCTTATCAAAAACTCCAATAAAGATGTAATGGAAGAGAACTCCAATAAAGATGCTGTTATGGCAGCAACTCAGCGTGACCTTATTGCCGGTGAGGTATCAAAGGACCTTACCCGCAGACTTCTTCTTCCGGAATATATTTCCAAGGCTCACGATGAGGGTACCATTCACTTCCACGATGCCGACTATTTCCTGCAGCCTATTTTCAACTGCTGTCTTATCAATATCGGAGATATGCTGGATAACGGTACTGTTATGAATGCAAAGCTTATCGAAAGTCCGAAGAGCTTCCAGGTTGCCTGTAATGTAACAACTCAGATTATCGCTTCTGTTGCTTCAAGCCAGTACGGCGGTCAGAGTGTAGATATGAGCCATCTCGGCAAGTATCTTCGCAAGAGCAGAGATAAGTTCTATAAACATATAAGTGAAGAATTCGGCAATGAATTTACCCAAGAGCAGATTAACAAGATTGTTGATGACCGTTTAGGCGATGAGCTTCGTTCAGGTGTTCAGACTATTCAGTATCAGATTAACACCCTTATGACAACCAACGGTCAGTCACCTTTTGTTACAATTTTCCTTAACCTTAAAAAGGATGACGAGTACATTAAAGAAAACGCTATGATTATCGAAGAAATTCTTCGTCAGCGTTATCAGGGCATCAAGAATGAAAAGGGTGTTTATGTGACCCCAGCTTTCCCGAAACTTGTATATGTGCTTGATGAACACAACTGTCTCAAGGGTGGAGAGTACGACTATATCACTAAGCTTGCAGTCAAATGCTCAGCCAAGAGACTTTATCCCGACTATATTTCAGCTAAGAAGATGCGTGAAAACTACGAGGGTAACGTATTCTCACCTATGGGTTGCCGTTCATTCCTTTCACCCTGGAAAGATGAAAACGGTGAGTATAAGTTTGAGGGTAGATTCAATCAGGGCGTTGTTTCCCTTAACCTTCCTCAGATTGGTATTGTCGCAAGAGGTGATGAAGATAAGTTCTGGGCGCTTCTTGAAGAGAGACTTCAGCTTTGCTTTGAGGCTCTTATGTGCAGACACCACGCTCTTCACAATGTTATCTCAGATACAAGCCCTGTTCATTGGCAGTACGGCGCTATCGCCAGACTTAAGAAAGGCGAAACCATTGAGAAGTACCTTCACGACGGTTATTCAACTATTTCACTTGCCTACATAGGTCTTTACGTGGTTACCAAACTTATGAAAGGTGTCAGCCATACTGATCCCGTGGGCACTGAGTTTGCTCTGAAGATTATGAGAACTCTCCGTGAGCACTGCGAAAAGTGGAAGAAAGAAACAGGTCTCGGCTTCGGTCTTTACGGTACTCCTGCTGAATCTTTATGCTATCGTTTTGCAAGAATAGACAAGGAACGTTTCGGTACTATTGAAGATGTAACTGATAAGGGCTATTACACTAACTCATATCACGTTGATGTAAGAGAAGACATCGACGCTTTCCAAAAGTTCACATTTGAAAGTCAGTTCCAGGTTATCTCGTCAGGCGGTGCCATTTCCTATGTTGAGATTCCGAATATGAGACATAATCTTGAAGCGCTTGAAGAGCTTGTGAAGTTCATATATGACAACATTCAATATGCTGAATTTAACACCAAGAGTGACTACTGTCACGAGTGTGGTTTTGACGGTGAAATCACCATCAACGAAAACCTTGAATGGGAATGTCCCAATTGTGGCAACAAAGATCAGCGAAAGATGAATGTTACAAGAAGAACTTGCGGTTACTTAGGCGAAAACTTCTGGAATGTAGGTAAGACTAAGGAGATAAAATCCAGAGTACTTCACTTATAATAGCGCGTTTTGGTTACTTTTTGGCGCTAGCAAAAGTAACGCCTGCCCGGCGAGGGCGAGTAATGAATGATAAATGATGAATGAATTGCTTTCGGCATTAGAAAAGAGGTGAGGAAGTGAATTTTGCTACAATAAAGCCCTTCGACGTGGCCAACGGACCCGGTGTCCGTGTGTCGCTGTTTGTCAGTGGTTGTACCCATAGATGTAAGGGCTGTTTCAATGAAGAAGCCTGGGATTTTTCTTACGGTGAACAGTTCACTTCCGAAAGTCTCGACAGAATACTTGACGCTATGAAGCCCGACTATATCAAAGGCTTTTCACTCTTAGGTGGCGAGCCCTTTGAACCGAGAAATCAGACGGTACTTGCCGATGTTCTCGAAACTATAAAAAAGGCGTATCCTGATAAAAATATCTGGTGTTATACGGGCTATACCTATGAAAAAGACCTGCTCAGTGGCAGACTTTGCGATAAGAGTATAACTGAAAAAATGCTTAAAAATATTGATATACTCGTTGACGGCAAGTTTGTCGAGGAGCTGAAAAACCTGAAACTCAGATTCAAGGGTTCGGAAAATCAAAGGATAATCGACCTTAGAAAAACCGAAGAATCTGGTGAAATCACACTTTGGGAGGGTGACCGAAATGAAATTTGATTTAAGAATTAAGAAACTTCGTGATAACGCTCAGATGCCCACATACGGCAGTGAGTGGGCGGCCGGTGCTGATATGTATGCTGCTATTGGTGAGGCTGTGACAATTGAGCCTTGCGAGACCAAACTCATTCCGACCGGACTTGCATTTGAGATTCCCGAGGGTTATGCAGGTTTTATTTATGCAAGAAGCGGTCTTGCTTCAAAGAAAGGTCTTGCACCTGCTAATAAGGTCGGTGTTATCGATGCTGACTATCGTGGCGAGGTTATGGTTGCTCTTCATAATCACGGAAAAGAGCCTCAGACTATCGAGGTTGGTGAGCGTATTGCTCAGATGATTATTGCACCTTTCGTCACTGCTAACTTTATTTTCAGTGACGAGCTTGACGATACTGTCAGAGGTGCAGGCGGCTTCGGCTCAACAGGACGTAAATAATTATTAAGTGAAGCTTCGTTAAAGGTACGATTCTTAATGAATTGTACCTTTTTATATTGCATTTTTATAAATACTGTATTACAATAAGATCATAAAAAAAAGGAAGAAAAAATATGGAAAAGAAAAATTATGACAAAGTAATCAAAGGTTTGCAGATTGCTGCTATTGTGTTTATGGCTTGTATGGTTGTGGCTATGTTAGTTGTGATGAATAAGTTTGATATCAATGTTGAAAATGCAGCTGAAATATCAAGTTATATCTCAGGTGGTACTCTGACAATCGCACTTATAATTATAGCATTCACTGTTATAAAGTCGTTTGCATTGATATTCCCTCCGGCTATTATTCTTGCGGTTTCGGGTCTGCTTTTTGACAATGTATGGGTGGCAATTCTTGTCAATGCAATAGCTGTTGCCTGTAGTGTTGTTTTGCCGTATTTCTTCGGCAGATTTGCGGGTAAAGACCTGCTTGATACCCTTAAGACTCGTTTTCCGAAAATAAAAAAACTTGACGATTTTGCAGGGCAGAATGAGTTTATGGTGGTGTATGTTGTCAAGGCTTCAGGAGTTGTACCGTCAGATCTGATGAGTGTGATTTACGGCGCTATGAATGTTAATTTCTGGAAGTTCTTTATAGCATCAAATCTCGGTATGCTGCCCTTTAATGTACTGTTCTCATTTCTTGCAAATAAGGGAGATTTGTCAAATCCTTACAGCCTGCTTTATATAATACCTATACCCGTATTTGTTGTGATTATGAGTATCGTTGTTAAGAAGATGACAAAGAAAAAAGAAAACAATTAAAATAAGTAAAAGGAGTTGCATATTATGTGCAACTCCTTAAGTTTTCAGTCCTCATAAAACATATCCTTGCCGATACCGCAGGTAGGACAGAGCCAATCTTCGGGCACATCTTCCCATTTGGTACCCGGTGCAACACCGTGTTCGGGGTCGCCTTTTTCTTCATCATAGACATAGCCGCAAGGGCAAATGTATTTTTTCATTGTTATCACCTCAGAGGTAGTATTGACAAAAAATTATGAATTATCGCATTTTTGATTCGTTTTGCCTCGCCTAAAAGGAGAGGTGGAAGACCGAAGGTCTGACGGAGAGGGTAACCGCGATAGGAAAAAGAAAGCCCTGCGGCGAGGGTATACAAAAAATAATAAAACAAATCTTAATTCAAAAAAAGAGTAGCATTTCTGCTACTCTTAGTTTCTTATAGTGGGGGAGTTACTTACTCATAATCTCTGATATGGCGTCGAGGATTTTACCGTGACAGCCGCCACAACCCGTTGAACAGTGGGTGATTTTCTGAACTTCCTCGAAGTTTTTTTCGAGATCTTCAAACTTATCAAATTTATTCAGTGCATCTTCTACATCGAAGAATGTTACCTTTTTACAGTTGCAGATTGTGTAATCAAACATTATAATTTCTCTCCTTTTTTATATTATAAGATGGGGGATTGGTTATTAGCCAAAATATCTATTTAAGAGACCCTCAAATGCCTTACTGTGTCTTGCTTCGGTATGGAAATTATTTGATTTATAAGGGTTTGAAAGAAAAATCCCAAGTACATCCCAAAGGGTCAATTTTTATATATAAAGAAAATTGTATTTAAAGATAATCTGGATTGAATTTGTGTTATATATAATATGTTCGGTAAGTTGTGTAGCGAAATACCAATATAGTTCTAATAGAGCATTTGTTAGTTGAAAATTAAGTGTAAATTTTATATAATGTGCCAATTGATTTTAACGCATAAAAGGAGTAAAATGTAATGGTAATAACTGTCTATGACAGAGAGGAGAACGAATAATGAAAACATTCAAAAAAATCTTATGTACATTGCTTGTGGTGGTTATGTGTTTGACATCAGCTCCGCTAGATGGATTTATTGGTATCGAGTGGCCTGAGTTGAAGTTTGGCTATTGGATTGAATTGCCGGATATTGATATTGGTTCGTTGTTTGGTAGTAGGGCTAATGCTCTTGAAGAAAGTGGCTCATGCGGAAGCAATGTAACCTACACTTATAACAGCACTACAGGTGAACTAGTTATCAGTGGTGCTGGTAATATGTCAGGATATGTAACAAGTGGCTCACCTTTTTATAACTCTGATATCAAAAGTGTTGTTATAGAAGATGGTGTAACAAATATTGGTAGCAATATGTTCAGAGGATGCGACAGCCTTGTAAGTGTTGAGTTTTCAGAAAGCATTATAAGTATAGGTAGTGATGCATTCAGAGGTTGTGCAATGCTTGAGAGTATAGAGTTGCCCGAAAGTTTAACTAGCATATCATCATATGCATTTTATGATTGTACAAAGCTTAAGGAAATCAATTTCAATGAAGGCCTTAAATCATTAGGAAACTATGCTTTTTATAATTGCGATGCACTGACATCAATAACTATTCCAACAACCTTGACTAGTGTAGGTGGTAGCAGTGTATTTGGCGGTTGCGATAACCTTAGTGAAGTAGTTTTTACAGAAGGTATAACTAGTATACCAAGCGATATGTGTAGTGGGATTTCATCACTGACAACTGTTGAAATCCCTGAGGGCGTGACAAGTATAGGTAGTGATGCATTCAGAGGTTGTGCAATGCTTGAGAGTATAGAGTTGCCCGAAAGTTTAACTAGCATATCATCATATGCATTTTATGATTGTAC
>JAZQZO010000032.1:0-4144 GCA_045634065.1 Acutalibacteraceae bacterium | reverse complement strand
AGGTGAGTTAGAGGTTATTTTTAGTTCAGAAGGTGTTTTCGGAAGTATAGATGGACTTGAAGCAATAGCTGTCGCTTTTAAAATCACAGACAAAAACGGTGAAACAAAAACGATTAACAGTAAAGCGGAGTATATTGATTGATTTAAAGCGATATCATAAATATAACCGAGGTGAAAACAATGAACAACATAAACGATTTTGTGATTGAAAATGGTGTGTTAAAGGATTATAAAGGTAAAGACAAAAAGGTTATAATTCCTGATTGCGTAACAGCATTAAGTCCTCAGGCTTTTGCCTGGTCTAATGTAAATATAAAAGAAGTGATTATTCCGGATGGAATTACTGAAATTCCTGAAGAGTGCTTTTATGATTGTGAATTTATAGAATCAATACATTTGCCAGATAGTATAAAAACCATTGGAGAAAATGCTTTTTGGAAATGCTTAAAACTCAAAGAGATAATTTGGCCGGCTTGTCTTGAAAACATTTGTGAAAATGCTTTTTGGGGTTGTAAAAGTCTTAATTTTAATGCTTTTCCTGATACATTAGAAGTGATTGGAGAGCATGCCTTTACTGGTTGTAGTGGTGTTACAGAGTTCAATTTGAACAATGATTTAAAAAGTATAGGAAATAGTGCATTTATGTGTTGTCACGGTATAACAGAATTTGTTATACCAGATAGTGTCGAGCATATAGGCGAAGGGGTGTTTGCTTCTTGTGGCAAACTTGAAAGTGTTATATTGCCTGCAAACATCACAATTATACCTAAATCCATATTCAGTGAATGTAGGCATTTGAAGAAGGTCAAATTGCCATCTAAAATTAAAGAGATAGGTGAATGGTCTTTTTTTGGTTGCGATATACTTGAAAATATTATTTTACCTGACAGTGTAGAAAAAATAGGGGAAAAAGCTTTTTATGGTTGCTCTAGTCTTTCAGCGATAAACATACCTAAAAAAGTTAAAATTATTGAAACGGGTACATTCTTATGCTGTAGTAAATTGAAAGAAATTAAGTTTTCTTCGGGTTTAAAGGAAATCGGATATGAAGCATTTGCCTTTTGCGAAAGTTTGGAAAAATTAGTTTTACCATTTAATCTAAAAGTAATAGATGCACTTGCTTTTTTGGAGTGTAGAAATTTAATAGAAGTTAATATTTCGAGGAACATTAAAGAGATAAAGGATTATGCCTTTGAATGTTGTACAAATTTGAAAGAAATATATCTCCCGATTGCCGCTTTAGTGAGTAGTAGCAAAGCATTTCCGGAAGGTACAAACATAATAAGGTACTGATAAAAAACAAGCCCCGACTTACCAAAGTCGAGGCTGTTTTTGTCCTTGTCATCGGACGGTTAAAAGAATTATCACGACACTTATAATATGACAGATTACTCCGATAAAAATGAAAAATTTTCAGTTATCACTAGAGTTGAAATTACATATTAGTTATGAAACCTGAAACACGTCTTGGAGCATGTTTAAAGGTAAGAAAATAACAAATCAAAGGAGTAATACAAAAATGATATCAGAAGGAATTAACAGAGTAACACTTAAAGGGGAAATCTTACACCTCTACCGTCACCCAAACGGTTCAGTCACCGCCACAATCGGTACCGGCGGAAACAAACCCAATGTGGTATTCTTAAAAGGCTTTGCCTTGTACCTGACGGAAGCGTATAAAGTTGGTGATTTCATCTTGGTTGAGGGTAATATTCAAAGCTCTTACAGAAAAGAGTGTGGCATAAAAATTTCAATTATTGCTGATCGTATTCTGCCACTTAATAACACCCCGCACAAATATGTAAACCACTTTGAGGTGTATGGTACGGTGAAGTCTATCGTGAATTTTGGTGATATGCATAAGGTTAATATAAATGTTGTCTCAAATGGCTACATATCAACTGTACCAATAACTTTCAACTATAATGATTATCGTCTTAATTCTGAAATCGGAGAGCCTATACGAGTCAGCGGTATAATCAGCACCACCAGCAAGGAAGTAAACGGCAAGATGCGATACTACCAGAATTATGTAGCCAACGGAGTTTTATAATCTTACCACTTGGGAGCCTTTCATTATGAGAGCCCTAATTTAAAAGAGCCTTTCGTTTTTGCACGATAGGCTCTCATTTTAATTGTGATTGTAAAATTGTATTATTATTAATAATAGTGTAATTATTAAATTAATAAGTGTAATCTAAATTATAAATTTTATTTATAACTATAAAATAATTATGTAATCTTATAAGTATTTATATTTATATATAGTAATCCTATTAAATAAATAAGTAATCTAACTTATTAAATAAGTAACAATGGAAAGTAAATATGTAATCTAAAACTTTATTAAATTTTAAATTCGCCCATAGCTATAGTCAGCTGAAAAATTTGACACATCAGATTTTCTTTTTCAGCCTCTGTACAGTGGACCTTGAAACGCCTAAAGCCTTCATTAAATCAGCATCTGGCAGATTTATATTATTACGTACAAATTCAATCTGAGATTCTTTCTTTAACTGAGCAGGTGTTTTGCCTGCCTTTGCTTTTCTTTCGGCATATGCCTTTTTATTTTGCTCTTTTTTTCTTGCTTTTCGTTGTGCTTCGGTATAACAGCAATAGCTTCTCTCATAGTCCTCTTTTGTGAAACCGAGTATATCAGCTACTGTTGAATACTTGAATCTATATTCTTTCTTGCTGTGATATACACTGCCCACAATGTATTCCATCTCGTTGTAATAATCAGCATCGACATATCTGTAACAATATCTCACAGCATAGTCTTCGTTGTGACCGATTTGTTTAATAAAACAAACAATAATAAAGAAGTACATATTACGGGAAAGCAGGCAGCCTTTGTGGCGTATGAAGAAGTTGTGCAAATCCAGCAATAAATTCCAGGTACGGTTATTTTTGTGATGATTGTTATAAAACTCAAGATGATTATAGGGTAGTGGATTGTCATAGTAAAGAGTATCCTCAAAGTCGTCATCGTCAAAATAAATATCATCGGAATCATCAGCGATAATTATATCAGTACCATTATCTTCAAATTTTCCTTTTGCTTTATTTCTTGCTTTTCTCTTCAAATTGCGTTTTAAAATTCTTCTTACTATCTCTTTGTCTTTTTCGCTGATATTGGTTCTTCCGAGAAAATCTACAAGTGATTCATCACCAAGTCTTTCAAGAAATTCTGCTTCTTCTTTCTTTTTTATTTCAATTGTTTTTTCTCTTTTTTCATTGCGTGCCTGATTGCATTTTATCCTGTATTCTTCATAGTTTTCTCTGTATTTCAAACACCAATCGAGGCGATGAATATTTCTATCAGCAGAGTCATTTATCTTGAAAAGTTTACCTTTAATTGGTCTTTCTTTCAGATTATATGAACAGGGGCAGCGGAACATATGGGCAATCGGTTTGCCAGATATGTCCCCGCCGACAAGAACAATAAGACTTTCCAAATATTTTACTCTCAGATTTTCATCTTCGGCAGTGTACTCATCTATTCGAAAGATCAAATGCATACCGTGTCCGCTAAGAGAACACCATTTTGGAAATTGATCAGGTGTAAGCCCTATTTCATTCTGTAAAAAGTTAACTACATCTTCATATGATGTTTCATCGGCGATAAGTCCAACATCGTCGATATCTACGACCAACGAGCAAAAAGCGACGGCATATTTGTTTTCAATCCATTCGGTAAATGTAGCTGGATGGTAGTAAAGAGTTAATTCGTACTGACTAAGACAGCAGAGTGCATTTATACATTCCTCACGTGAATAAGCTAAATTCTTTGTTCTTCCTTCCTTATCACTTACCATTATGAAGTGGTTTGGACCTTTATAAGGGAGAATGTCTTCGAGAAATTCACGAAGAAGTGAGTTGTCAAGGAATTCACCTTTATCAATTAATTCTTGTAGTTCCAATTTATACATATAAGATTCAATAGCTTCTTCGTCTTCGATATCGATGTAATCAGGTAGTAAATCTAAAATTCTGGACATGTCAGTCCCTCCTTTATTTTGATTATATTATAAGTATGATAGATTTGTAAAGAAAAATGGATTTATATATAAGTTTTTTGCTTTATAGGAGTAGTAAGGTCGATGCTAAATCGTAATAATTAAACTATTGACAAGTGTTATCA
>JAZQZO010000031.1:0-7243 GCA_045634065.1 Acutalibacteraceae bacterium | reverse complement strand
TGCTGCTGAAGTTTGCCGTGGATGGGATAGAAGATAAACGAAATACCGTAAAGACCACGTGCAAGAGCAGGAAGAATACAGAATACTATCCAGATACCCTTAAGTACACCGGGGTCCTTATTGGCGATGTCGTGACCGAGCTCATCTTTCATAGGCACATATTCAATCCAACGAAGAACCATACCTGAAAGCCAACCGGTACAAGCTGTTGCAAGCTTGATGAAGTAACCCTGAACTGTAGTTACAAGAGCCTCGTTACGAAGGCCGTGCTTCCATTCCATATAGTCGAGAGCATCGGCTGTAAGAATAGGGTTACATACATTGATAATCTTATTGGGGAGACCGGCAATTGTAAGTAAAACAACGATTATCGCAAAGTTGAGTATGCTCTTATCTTCGAAATTGGCACTGAAAATTGCACCGTTGGGATAACCCAACACAAACATAAGCATATATGCACCAAGACCGAAAAGACCTGCACCGATAGCGGTTGCTCTTGCACCAAACTTTCTTACAAGTTTAGCTGCAAAGGGTACCATAACATAGTTAGGGATACCTGTGAACAGACCGCAGATACTACGGTATGCGTAGTTACCTGAGTTGTTGAGCCAGAAAAAGCTCTCTGTTGAACCACCGACAGCCTTGAAATTATTGAAGAATTCTGCAAGGATGATAGTCAGAAGCGGTCTGTTTGTGATGATGTTTTTCATTGAACCCCAAACTGAGGTTTTGTTCATTTCTTCACGGCTCTGAAGAGGAATTCTCTCACGCATATTGAAGAAGCCGTAAACAGCAAATGAAGCGGCAAAAAGCAGCATAAAGACCGAGAAAGCCTTATATACGTCGGAGTTTGTGATTGAAGGATTAGCCTTAGGAATAAACTTAACCAGAATAGGCAACAGAGACGGTATAAATGTACCGAAAAGTTCTACAAATTTCGTGGTAGTAATCAGATTATTACGCTCATTCATATTCGGTGTAATGTTATAAGTCATAAGGTTCCAAGCACCGAAATAACTCATACCGAGACCGTAAATTACAGTAGCGGCAGCAACATAAAAAGCCTGTGCTATACCTGAAATATTAGGTGTTGAGAAAAGCATCATACCGCCGATTATCCACAAGGGAAGCGGAAGAATGAAGAAAGGTCTGACTCTACCCCAACGGGTTCTTGTACGGTCGATGATAAGACCTGAAATAGTATCATCAAGGGCGTCATATATAGTTGCAAAAAGTTCAATGTTAGCATAGTGCTGAGCACTGAGACCTGCATACTGAATAAGGAAGAACTGCTTTTCACTACCAATGAACTGAGAAAGGTTCTTCTGGCCGAAGTTAACAAGAACAAAGGCAGCGATTTCTTTAGGTCTGAGATATCTTTTTTTAGTGTAAGCTAATTTATCAACAACTTCTTCAGTAGTTTCATTTTCCTGAAGAGATGTTGTGTTTACTGTATCTGACATTTTATCACTCCTTTTCTCTTATTTGTTATTTTCAAGAGCTTCTCTTGCTTTTCGTACTTTTTCAGCGTGCTCTTCTTCTTTTCTCTTTTCGGCTTCAAGCCAAGCTTCTTGCTTTCTCTGACGTTCAGCCTCCTCTTTTTCTTCCTTGATTCTGACTTTTGCAAGTCTTTCAATTTCAAGGTCTTCTTCACTTGTAACTTCTGCTCTGCTTACAAGCAGGTTGCCTACCATAGCAACAATGAGAAGTGCAACATACACAAAGATACCCCAAGCAGCATCAACGGATGCACTTGCCGCAAATTCGAGAGTACCTATGCTGAAACCGGCTGATTCACTTGCGGGAGCTGCTGCCGTCATAAACATAGCTACTGAAGAAACGGCGAGAAGAATACTGAGTACATCTGTAATCCAAGCTGCATTGGTCTTAGGTTTAGTGAATTTCACAAGAGGCATAAAGAAAGCAACGACGATAACTACTATGCTGAGAAGCATAAGTAAAAATCCGAGCACTATGTAAAGAACGGGACCTTCAAGATTCGACAGAATACCGCCGATATCTTTAAAGAATATTCCGAAGAATTTGAGTGTGTTTGTACCGTCGGTAAAAAGACCGAGCAAATCAAAATGAAGACTGTCTTTTTCACTCACTACATAAGCCCAGGGAAGTATAAAACCTATTGCAGGAATAAATGACATAAGAAGTCTTGCAATTCTCAATTTTGTGCCAAAAACTGAATATTTTAAGAGGTTGAGCTTTCTATAAAGAGAAGCAAATTTTGCTTCAGCTACTGCGCTGTCTTCTTCAAGACGAGCCTCCCAGTTATAGTTGGGAATATTTGCACCGCAGTGAGGACACTCAGCTTTTATATGATATAACCTGAGTTTACCGCTACATTTAGGACATTTACTTGCCATTTTAACACCCTTTCCTTTATTTGAAATCAATTAGATATATTGTATAATTTTTCGTCATAAAAGTCAATATTAAACCCTCAGAATAGCTTCAACATTTTTTCACTTTTTAGTTTTTTCAAAAATCTGACTCATAAATTTGATAAATTATCAGAAACCATTTGACCTTTACTTAAATTTATAGTATAATGTTTAACCAATATATGCTGAGCATATTAAATTAAATCTAAAATCCGAAAGGAGACATATCCAAAATGGATGACCCCGGAAGTATAATCTTCAAATTGGTCCTGTTATTTGTTCTTATTCTCGTCAATGCGTTTTTCGCAATGAGTGAAATAGCCATTATTTCACTTAATGACAATATGATTGAAAAGCTCTCTGAAGAGGGCCACAAAAAAGCTAAGATGATAAGAAAGCTTACTGAAAATCCCAGCAACTTCTTATCCACCATTCAGATTGGCGTAACCTTAGCAGGCTTTCTAACATCAGCTAGTGCTTCGACAACCTTTGCACAGATGCTTACAGATGCAGTCGTCAAAATTGCGCCGACCCTGCCTTACGGCATTATTAACGGCATCAGCGTTGTTCTTATCACCATCATTATGTCATATTTCTCATTGGTACTCGGAGAGCTTGCGCCCAAGCGTATGGCAATGCAAAAGCCCGAAGAAATCGCATACAAGGTTGTAGGTATACTTCTTGTAGTAAAAAGAGTAACCTCTCCCTTTGTAAAGATTCTTTCACTTTCAACCAATGCTGTTGTGCGTCTTTTCGGCTTTGACCCCAACGCCAGCGAAGATGTTGTAACTGAAGAAGAAATCCGTATGATGGTTGACGTTGGCGAGGAAAAGGGCGTTATTGAAAATATACAGAAAGAAATGATCAATAACATCTTCGAGTTTGACGATATAGATGTTACTGATATCATGACTCACCGTACTGATATGATTGCCGTTGAGGACACAGATTCTCTCGAAGACCTTGTTAATCTTTCAATGGAACACGGATACTCAAGAATACCCGTATATCACGAAGATCAGGACAACATTATCGGTATTGTCTATATTAAAGACCTTCTTAAATATGTTTCATCGGCTCTGCCTAAAGACGAAAGTCCAAAGGCGCTTATGAGAGAGGCCTACTATGTACCCTCAAGTAAAAACTGCGGTAAGCTCTTTAACGAAATGACCGAGAAGAGAGTGCAGATGGCAGTTGTTGTTGACGAGTACGGCGGCACCGCAGGCATCGTAACTATGGAAGACCTGGTTGAAGCTATCGTAGGCAACATCAGAGACGAATATGACGATGAGGAAGAAGAAATCATCGAAGAGAGTGAAAACATATTCACCATCGATGGCACAGCCTATATCGAAGAAGTCAATGAGCTTGTCGGCGAAATCATTCCCGAGGGCGACTATGACACTCTCGGCGGTTTCCTTATCAGTCTTCTTGACTTCCTGCCTCAGGACGGAGATATGAATGAGGTGACTTTTGAAAATCTCAAGTTCACCATTCTCGATGTTGAGGAAAGACGTATCGGCAAAGTCAGAGTTGAAATTACTCCCCTGTAAGCTACACAGGAAAATAAAAAACTTCGGATAATCAAAACACAAAAACGGGGGGCCGTTGAGGCTCCCCTGTAATTATAAAAATGAGGTAAATTATGAGAACATTTGATAAATCAGATAAACTCGCAGACGTACGCTACGAAATTCGCGGAAAAGTACTTCAGGAAGCAGAAAAGCTCGAGCTTGAAGGTGCACACATCATTAAGCTTAATATCGGCAACCCTGCACCCTTCAACTTTAAAGCTCCTCACGAGGTTACTGTTGATATGATTTATAATCTGCGTAACACTCAGGGCTACTCCGATTCAAAAGGCCTTTACAGTGCCAGAAAAGCAATTATGCAGTACTGCCAGACAAAAAACATTCCCAATGTTCAGATTGATGATATCTACACAGGCAACGGCGTAAGTGAACTTATCACTCTGTCTATGCAGGCGCTTATCAATAACGGTGACGAAATTCTGGTGCCAATGCCTGACTATCCTCTTTGGACTGCTGCAGTTACACTTGCAGGCGGTAAGGCTGTTCACTACATCTGTGATGAAGAAAACGAATGGTACCCCGATCTTGAGGATATCAAAAGCAAAATCACTGATAAAACCAAGGGTATAGTTGTCATTAACCCCAACAACCCCACAGGCGCAATTTACTCTGATGATATGTTAAAAGCCCTTGTACAGATCGCAAGAGAAAACGAAATCATCATTTTCGCCGATGAAATCTATGACAGACTTGTCTATCAGGGTGAGCAACATACAGCAATAGCATCCTTCGCGCCTGATCTTCTGACTGTTTGCTTTAACGGACTTTCAAAATCACACTATGTTGCAGGCTATCGTGCAGGTTGGATGTGTCTTGCAGGTGATAAGTCAAAAGCCCAGGGATATATACAAGGTCTCAACCTGCTTTCAACAATGCGACTTTGTTCAAATGTTCCTGCACAGAGCATTATCCAAACAGCTCTCGGCGGTTCTCAAGAGGCTCAGAAGCACTTCAAAGAGGACGGCAGACTTTATCAGCAGAAAGAATATGTCTATGAAAGACTCAATGCAATAGACGGTATCAGCGCCGTAAAGCCCAAAGGTGCATTTTATATTTTCCCGAAGATTGATGTAGAAAAGTTTAACATCAAAGATGACGAACAGTTTGCTCTTGACCTTTTAAAAGAAACAGGAGTGCTCATCACTTGCGGTTCAGGCTTCAATTGGCACAAACCTGACCATTTCAGAATTGTATATCTTCCCGAAATGCCACGACTCAAAAAGGCCCTGGACAAGCTTGAAGCATTCCTGGAAACTTACAGACAAAAATAATTACATAAATATAAGGCAGGTAATTATGAAATTATCTGCCTTGTTATTTTGTTTACAGATAATAAAAAACTCCCCGTCTTTCGACAGGGAATAATTTTTAGTCGATTTCAACCGAAATCTTTGTGTCGCTTCTGTTTGCAGTTGCACGCATTACGGTTCTGATAGCTTTTGCAATTCTGCCCTGCTTACCAATAACTCTACCCATATCATCCTGAGCAACGTGAAGGTGGTATACTACTACACCCTCTTCGTTAATGTCGTCAACGTCAACAGTCACCTGATCCGGCTCATTAACCAAACCGCTGGCAATTGATATAAGTAAATCTTTCAAAGTGTGATCCTCCACCAATTATTTAATGATGTCGCACTTTTTAAGAAGAACCTTAACTGTGTCAGTAGGCTGTGCACCGTTAGCAATCCACTTCTGAGCCTTTTCAGCATCAATCTTGATTTCTGCGGGTTCTCTCATAGGATTGTAGTAGCCGATTTCTTCGATGAAACGACCGTCACGGGGATATCTTGAATCTGCTACAACTACACGATAGAAGGGAGCCTTCTTTGCGCCCATACGACGAAGTCTGATTTTTACTGCCATTTTGAATAACCTCCAAATTTAATTTTAGTTTTTAATATTTAACACTTTCGTGCATTTAACTTAGTTTGTTCGGTACTCTTAGAATCCGAAACCGCCTGGACCACCCATACCGGGAGGCATCATACCGGGCATATTTCTCATACGCTTTTTCATTTTCTTGGTACCCTTGCCGTTCATCTGCTTAAACATTTTCTGCATCTGACGGTACTGACTTAAAAGTCTGTTGACATCTTCAACCTGCATACCCGCACCTGCTGCGATACGGCGTTTTCTTGATGGGTTGATGATATCGGGCTTTTCTCTTTCCTGAGGTGTCATTGAGAGAATGAGAGCCTGAACTCTATCAAACTGTTTCTCATCAACTTCAACATCGTCGAGCTTTTTGCCGACACCGGGAATCATCTTAAGAAGATCTTTTATTGAACCCATTTTTCTTACCTGCTGAAGCTGGTCAAGAAGGTCGTTTAAGTCAAATTTATTTTTTCTGAGCTTTTCTTCAAGCTCTCTTGCTTTCTTTTCATCAAGCTCCTGCTCTGCCTTTTCAATAAGTGAGAGCATATCGCCCATACCGAGGATACGTGAAGCCATTCTATCGGGATGGAAGACATCGATATCGCCAAGCTTTTCACCGGTACCAACGAACTTGATAGGCTTGCCTGTAACTGCTCTTGCTGAGAGGGCCGCACCACCTCTGGTATCACCGTCGAGCTTTGTAAGCAGAAGGCCGTCAATGCCGAGAGCCTCGTTGAATGAGGTTGCAACATTTACTGCGTCCTGACCTGTCATTGAGTCAACAACAAGCATAATTTCGTGAGGATGAACTTCGCTCTTGATATTCTTAAGCTCAGTCATAAGCTCTTCGTCAACGTGAAGTCGACCTGCTGTATCAAGGAATACGTAATCGAAACCGTGATCTTTAGCGTGAGCTACAGCCTTTTTAGCAATTTCAACGGGGTCTATCTGACCCAATTGGAATACAGGCACACCTGCCTTTTCGCCTACAACCTCAAGCTGTTTTATAGCCGCAGGTCTATAAACGTCACAACCGACAAGAAGAGGTCTGTGGCCTTTATTTTTAAGCATAAGAGCAAGTTTTGCACTGTGAGTTGTTTTACCGCTACCTTGAAGACCGCACATCATTACCACCGTTGGAGGGTGATTTGCGGTGTTTAGTCTGGACTTGGTACCACCCATAAGATTTGTAAGTTCCTCATTGACGATTTTAATAACCATCTGTGAGGGAGTAAGGCTTTCCATTACCTTGGCGCCGATAGCACGCTCTGTTACGGTTTTGGTGGAGTCCTTAGCAACTTTGTAGTTAACGTCTGCTTCAAGAAGAGCAAGACGAACTTCTCTCATGGCTTCCTTTACGTCGCTTTCTGTAAGGGC
>JAZQZO010000030.1:0-68475 GCA_045634065.1 Acutalibacteraceae bacterium | reverse complement strand
GGATTTTGCAGAAAATTTCCTCTAAATTGGCAGAAAAAGAACACAAACATTCTGTTGTTTTTCTGTGCAAAATGACAAAAGAAAAGGGGCGGCTTGCTTGCCGCTCCCTTTTTATCTTCTGTTGAATTCCCAGGCAAGTGCCTCTCGGTCTTTTTTGACCTCGTCGTAGCTGTCGTCGTCTTCGTCCCAATAATCGTCGTCTTCTTCCTCTTCTTCGTAGTCGAGGTTTTCTTTTGCCCATTCTTCAAATTCGTCGCTTGAGGCTGAGGCGAAGTCGAGGATTAATTCATCGAGGTTTTCGGTGTCTCCTTCTGACCATTCTTTGAACTCTTCCTGAAGGTTGCAATCTTCAATGAATTGCTTTGCGTTTTCGAGGGTTAAAATCTTTTTCATTTTTCTGTTTCCTTTCTGTGGGGTTTCTGTTTCTTGTCTTCCCCTTTTCTGTGACTACATATTACCATAAATTTCCATTGATTGCAAGTCTTTTTCTGTATTTTTTCCATTAAATTGGAAGAAATTATACACAAATATTCTGCCTTGTTTCTGTGTATTATACACGGGTCAAATGTTCGGTATAATTAAAGAAAAATAAAAGGGTGATGTAAATGGAACTGTTGAATGTGATAAGAAAGGTGATTTTATATTTGCGAGTTTCAACGGAAGCACAGTTCGAGGACGGCTATTCGATAGCAGAGCAGAAAGAAAGGTTGCTGGCCTACTGCAAGGCACACGGTTGGATTGTGGTAGCCATTTATGTGGACCCAGGGCATTCAGGATCGAACCTCAAAAGACCTGGTATCCAGGCACTGATGGAAGCGGTGGGGAAGAAAACAGCGGATGCCGTCTTGGTGTACAAGCTCGACCGACTCTCCCGTTCTCAGAAAGATACGCTTCATTTGATTGAGGATGTTTTTCTTCCGAATGATACGGACTTCGTTTCGATGCAGGAGAACATCAACACAGCGACACCATTTGGTAAAGCGATGATTGGTATTCTCTCCGTCTTTGCTCAACTGGAAAGAGAACAGATTACAGAAAGAACTATGATGGGTCGTACCGGGAGAGCCAAAGAAGGGAAATGGCACGGCGGCGGCAGTCACCCTATCGGATATGATTATATAGACGGTGAGCTGAAAGTGAATAAGGAAGAAGCTCGGCAGGTTCAGATGGTCTACTCTATGTATCTGCACGGACACACGCTGACCGACATCTCAATCAAAATGAAGGACTTTAAGACAAAGCACGGCGATTGGAGCAACCTGCAGACCATTGCCGGGGTTCTCGATAACGAGCTGTATGCAGGGACCGTACATTTCAAAGAGGCACGAACACCGGAGAGCCACGATGCCATTGTAAGTCCGAAGATAGTCGCAAGGGTGCAATATATGAGGGAGCGGAATAAGAAGGATAACTTTCAACCGAAAGAGAGCGAGCACCTGCTGACAGGCTTCATCCGCTGTGGTCGCTGTAATGCCCGGTATTTTGCCAACAGGAACCCGAACGGCAATGTGTTCTACTGTTGTCATTCCAGGGCGAAGAAAAACAAAAAGATGATAAAGGATCGGACCTGCAAGAATGATAATTGGAGAAAGTCAGAGCTTGAAAATTTGGTTGAAAATGAAATCAAAGTCCTTATTGAAAATCCGCAACAGATAAATGAAATCATAAAAAAATGCAGAGCCGCAAAGGACTCTGCTTCTACCAACGCTTCTTCTATTCTTCAGGAGGAGTTAAACGGCATCAACACAGAAATTGACCGCTTAATGGATTTATACAAAACTGACCAGGTGCCGGTAGCTGAGATTGCAAGTCGGATTGAGGTGCTGCATAACAAAAAGTTAGAGCTATCCCCAAGATTAGGGACAGAAGCAGAAAACCCGTACCGAAGTTTTCACATTGAAGGCGTGAAGCTGATGCTTCGAGGTATCAATTGGGATGATATTCAGTTTGAAAGAAAAAGGCACATCATCCGGCAACTCATCGACACGGTTGTTATTGACGGGGGAGATGTCAATATACAATGGTCTTTTGTATAAAGAGGGGAACCAATGTTCCCTTTTATTATATGAAAATAGTAAATTTAAAATATGAAGTTTGTTTTGAAAAATTGTGAAGGAAAAAACCACCATCTGAGAGACCCAACCGAATCGACACGGCTCTCAAAATGGTGGTTTTTAATATTCAGAAAGGATACATTTATGCAAAAATCACTCAAACGGGAACAAGACGGATTCGGTTAAGCACGTCGTTGTTTGCTCCCTATTGCTTTTGTGTTTGGGTTCTGTGCTGTAACCTTGCCCAAGCAAGAACACAGAACCGAATCGTTAAAGAGTAAGGGAATTATAACATAATTGTAAGAAAATGTCAAGAGAATATCAAGAAAATGTCAATTACTTTTTGCTAAGTTCCTTGTATTTCTTTAAAACAAAGTCTTTCAGAGCTTCATTCACGAACTTCTTTTTGTCGCCACGGTTTACACATAAAGCGTTGAATGCTTTATAAATATCATCCTCGATATAGAGAGTGTCTTTGGTGTACCCTTCATTGAGTCCGGGAGCCTTTTCTTTGTTCTGCTCCTGCAGAGCTTCTGCAATAGCTTTCATATCGACCGTTTCTTCCTCCTGGTTCATAATTTTGTTTACAAGCTCCGCCTTCTCGCTCGGATGAGGGAGTTGCCCCTTCTGCTGCTGTAGGCGGTTCAGTTGGTCAGTGATTTTGTTCTTTGACACGGTTAATCATCTCCTCTGTTACGTTGATATAATCTTCAAGTGCCTCTGCATCGGCTTTCTTTTCCATCTGTACGCCGAGCAGTGTGAAGTCCTTGATTTTGGCTCTCAGGCGGACTTCTGAATTAAGCACATACTTACCGTACTTGTCACGGATTGCGTTCACAATGGCTTTCTGCGTTGAGCTACGGGCATCTATCATTGTGCATACAATGCCGAGAATTTTCGCCCGGGTGTAGCCCTCTTCTTTTGCTCCGTTAATTAAATCAATGAAGCGGTCGAGCGCATCCATTGCAAAAGGTTCAGGCTGCACGGGGATCAGAATGTAATCTGCACACTGAGTTGCATTGATAACAAGGTCGCCGAGGTTCGGTGGACAGTCCATCAATACAAAGTCATAATCTTCATTAAGATTGTCGACCGTCTGTTTCAGAATTTCTGACGGTGTTGTCGTGCGACTATTTACATATACCCATCTGCTGAACGTTGACAGCATATCCTCTGCAGGAATGATGTGCAGGTTCTCCTTAACCCTATAGATATAAGGGTTCGGGTCAAGCTCTTTCATTGCCTCAAGAATCGTTCTGTCGGTGAACTCATAGATATTCTGCTGTGTCAACATCTGAGTAGCGTTGCCTTGACTATCAAGGTCAATTACAAGCACCTTATAATCAGAAGCGGCGAGTATCTCGGCCAAGATGGATGTAGTCGTTGACTTACCCACGCCGCCTTTCTGTATACCAACCATAACTTTTATCATGTCCCCACTCCTGTCTTTCCATTCTGTTTACTTGCTGTTATTTTACTGTATTTTTATCGGAATTTCAACAGAAAGGTGGAAATTTTACAGATAATGGGTTAGTTTGAGGGAATATCCTTAAACGTATCGTTTTGTAATCTTTTAAGTATAAAGCGGTTTTGCTTTTTTGAGTATTGCACATCGTACAGGTAATTGAGGGCCTGCAGGTCGGTGTACACCGCCTTTCTCTCCACTTTAATGAAGTGGAGATGCAGGTAGCACAATATTTGTGCCATTGATAAGCCTTCAGGGTTTTCGAGCAATGCTTTTTCGACAAGCAAAATCCTCAGCCTGGGGTTGTTTTCTTTGCATTTCATCGTTAATCCTTTTCCGGGAGCAAGCCTGCAAAAGAAGCAAGTCCCGCTCCACCGTTTTTGCAATTATGGGGAATATGCATCGGCGCTTGATGAAGAATGGGGTGTCCTGCAAACTGTTGATTTCTAACGAATTTTGCAAGAACTGCCGGAAGTTCATCATAAGGGATTTCTACGGCGTTTCCGTATTGGATAAGCTGATTGCACAAAGGGCATTTATATATGGGTTTGTATTTCATAGATTTATTCCTCCACTATATCCTCAAGTGGTTTTGCATCACACTTGGGTATCGATGTGTCTTTGCGTTTCATATGGTCGCAGTTCCAACAGCAGGTCATACATACGGGTTTATTTTTGATGGGGCAGTTAACGAAGCTGTGAGCTTCTTTGTTGCACTTGGGGCATATCATTGGCTTCATTCCAATTCCTTTCTTTTTCAATCACTTCTTGCAGTGTACGGATGATTAGTAAGGATACGTGTTCTTCCAAACCGGGTTGATAGCCGAGGTCAAGATGATTAATCAGATGTGTAAATCTGTAGTTTTTTCCTGCGAAGTGTATTTTTGCTGTCCCTGAAACGATTTCATCACGACTTATCGTAATTTTTATATCATCGCTTATAACAGCTCTCAGCATTTCTTTTATTGCCGTAGCGCAAGGGTTAGGGTCTTTATGGTAGAGTGCGAATTCTGAATTTTCTTCAGATAAAAAGGGTGTTTGCATTTCCATCGTTTTACCTCACTTTCTTAATAACCTGATGTGACAATCATAAATACAAACAGGAGAGCAAAGTCAAAAACAGCTGAAGCACCTACTGCGTATTTAAGTATCTTGTTTTCTTTTTCGAGCTGTTGCACTCTCGAATCTGTTTCTATAAAACGTTCGGTCGATTCTTTTATTACTCTATGAACGCTGTCTGTTAAGTTTTGGATGTTGATACGGTCTACCTTTATCAGGCTGTCGTGTTTTTTTAAGAGTTCACTCTGTTTCAAAGCCGTTTGCGAGGCTCCTTTGAGAGCTTCTTCATGTTTTTGTAACTGTGCTTCTGTAGTGTCCATTACACTGCCGAGAGCACTTAACCTATCGATGGCTGCTGTTTTTGTTTCCATTGGTTGTTACCTCCTTAATATTACGAACCTCAAGACCTTCTTCATCTCGTAAAGCTCGCCTGATGTCATTTTCGGTGATGTACCCTTGATTGAAGCAAGCGGCAGCATCGTTAAGGTCAGATATAATCTTGTTGACCTTCTCTTCTCCAATTCCGTACAGATGAACGAAAACATAAAGAAGAATGATGTTGACCTGGTCCATAGCGGCGTAGACACCGTTGACGTAGTCGCTGTATAATCCGAGGGGTCTGTTTGTGTGGCTTTTTTCGAGGTCGATGTTAGCGTTGTGCTGTTTCTCAAGGATTAAGTTAAGTTCAGCAATGGTGGTTTCACCTTTTTCGATTTGCTCAATGATACGGTCAATAGAGCTGTGGATCTGACGGATACGGACATTCTTATAGCGGTTTTTGTCTGAGAGGACATAGTCGAGGAATAGGGATACTCTTTCCACCGCTTCTTTCATTCCGTGGTCGTGCCTGCGTTGGCGGACAAATTTTCTATTTGAAGCTATACATTTCATTGGTATTGCCTCCTTCTGCCTTCCTCGATTATATTGTAAAGCAAATCTGAAAGTAGTATAGGGCGATTATCATCTGCAAGTATAACGTGGCTCGAATGTAAAACAACATCTGCAAGAGTACGAAAAACAGCGGTGTCGGTGATACCGTTGAAACAAATTTCTGTTACAATCCATTCTCTATCGTTGATTTTGATAGTGTCGCCGACTTTGTATTGTCCTCTTTTGCATTCAATTTTCAGACTCTCGTCAAACATTACTCTCACCTCTCTGTTTGCTCCAATAATCAAGGACTTCGTCATTGGTCATATACAGACCGAAGTGCTTTTTATTGCTCTCTTTTTCCATTTCTGCCGTCGGTCGAGGACTGTTTTCTATTTCTTCAATGGCTTTTTTTAAGTCTTCAACAGGGTTCATTTGATTTTTTTCTTCCTTCCTAAAATTCTTTAAATTTGACGTTGCAGATATAACCGAAGCGGCGACACCTGCACTGTTCACAGGTGCCTTTCTTGGTTGACGGTTTCACATACTTTACATCTTCAACGCTCTTCAGAGTCTTCATTTCTTCTGCACAGGGTTTACAGAGGAACAGCTCCTCGTATTCGGTGTCTACTACAGGTGCGTTGTTATCCATTTTTTTCACTCTCCTTCAATGCTTTTTCGTGTTCTACACTATAGAACAGCTCTGACAATATCTTTCCGGCTTCTGTTAATTCTGCAAGTTCACCACTACAATATGAGCAATATTTCGGCGTGCCGGTGGGATTGTTGTATGTGAAATCCTCGCCACAGTTCTTGCAGTAGTAATTTTTTGAAACGACAGGGGTTTTTTCTTTTTTTGCAAGAGCCGCTTTTCGTTTTTCGAGCTTTTCAAAAATCTTTTCGGTTAATATCACAATGCCTCGACCTGACGTATAACCGAAAACAGCCATAGCCAAAAAGTATGTTATGGAACCGCCGCCGATTTTAACAAGATTTAAAAGGACAACTATAACAATCCATAATGTGGCTAAAAGAAATAATGTTATTACTTTTTTGATTTTTTGTTTCATGATTCTTCCTTCTTTCCTGTATTGATTTCAAATACCTCGCTTGTAAACGAGTATTCAGGTTTGTCGCTTTCATAGACCGATACTTCGATACTGAACAGCCGAACGCCCTTGTTACGGACATTCTCATCGTAATCGCAACCTGCGATGAGCTTGTACAATGCCGTGGATATGTTTATCCTTTTCAGACTTTGCATACCGTGGCTTGCTCGGTACGCATATACCTTGTCTGCTATTCCACAAAGGAGTTCTCTTCGCTCTTTTGCATTCATAGGCAATACACTCCTTTCACACAAACAATCCGCATTTGCCTGGGTTATTCAGGCAGGGATTTGAGCAGGTTTCTTTGTTCGGACAGTAGAAGCAGCATCTTTTACTGTCGCTCTTTTCAGGGTCCACACATTTGAACAGTGAGCAGGCGTATTGCGGTATATAGGGCATCGGGTTCGTTGTGCCTTTAAGGAGATAGTCGGTTGTAACCCCGAGAGCATCAGCGAGTTTGATAGCTCCGACCGCTGTGATGGATGAATCGTTGAGAATGTTGTATATTGTAGACTTTCCCATACCCGTTCTCGAGCACAGCTCTTTGACAGGGATTTGCTTTGCTTTTATCTCAGCACGTACTCGAGCATCAAGATTAGGGATATAATCTTTGGCCATTGGTTTCACTTCTTTCTGTTGGTAATGATATAATTTCTGTGGAGAGGGGTTGTTTGATATGAAGTTTCCTATTTCCCGTGAGGATGAAAGTCACTTCCCGAAGTTCATTTCCTATGAAGAAGCAAGGATGTACTTCTCGGAGCGGTTCGGATCGGATTTCATTCTGCAGGATATTGAGGATATTAATGGACAGCAGTGTTACTTCCACGCTGTGGTGGTTGATTGGGAGCAATACAAAATCGGTCAGCTTCAGTTCAGTAGAGGAGAAGCTGTAACCGGGCTTGATTACATCTCAAGCTATCAGCCGGTGCAGATTATGCAGGACGGCTCTGTCCACGTTGTTCACTGAGTGCCGTAATTTATTTACGGTTCTTTTTTTTGTGTTCTGAATTGTCAGTTAATTAATCCCTTGCTAACCCTTTTCACGTTATCCACAGGCAAATCTTTAATGCAATGGAGGAGGCTGTGAGCATTGGGTTGTTTGGGGAGCAGTTTTTTACGGTTAGAACGAGTTTCTTCTATTATATAGTTCGTCACCACAGCTTAACGTCTTCCGATTTTATCTCGGCAGTGGCATTTTTGAACATTTCACGGTTCTTTGCCTTCGTCTGCTCGAACTTTTCCATTGCAACCGTCTTGGCGTGTTTTTCATCCGCTGCCACCACGAAGTAAAGCATACGCTTCATGCCTTTTGGAACTCCGTTAACGGTAACAGTGACTTGATAAATTCGTTCTTTCATTTCTGCGCTCCTTCCTCTGACTTTTCTTTTCACTCACCCATTCATCGAACTTGTCTTCCAGGGCGATGAGCTGCTTCTCGAAAATGATGCCGAGTGCGAGGATCAGACCGACCACAACGAGCGTTGTTGTAAAATTGCTGAATATCTCAACCATTGGTTTTTCACTCCTTTTTTTATTTTAATAAGATATACTTTAACCAATCCTTTAACCAATCCGGGAGGTCCTAAGTAGTAATTAATATCATATAAGCGAAAAGTGCGATTAATGCAATTATAGAAAGCAAGAAATCTGAGTTATCATCTTTCATCAGTTCTCACCCTTCTTTCGAATTTTTGGTAAGATTTGCACATATTTACAAAGCAATGTATTCCACGCCGGTCTTTATAACCTTGTATCTTGCCTGTTCCTGCATAAAAGGTGAGGACTTTACCATATGCAACAAAACAGTTAATCTGTCCTGTTGCTTCGTTGCACACCCTGAAATCTATGCCGTTTTCTTTTAACAATTTAACTGCATATTCAAGCCTCTGCGGAGTTTTGGCGACCCTTTGTTTGTGCGATTCTTTGTAAGGCTCAAAGAACGTTCTCATATCACCCATTGGTTTCACTCTCCTTCCTCGGTCTGCCTCTCTTTTTATCTGCCCTTTTCCACACCTGATGCAGAGCATAGGCAAGCGGATTGATAATCCATTTCTTTTGCTTTGCCAACTCGTATTCAGCTTCAAGCATTTGAATTGCTTCTTCAAGTGTCATCTTATATCACCTCTACACCGTATTTTTCAAATATGAATTGTTTCGTATGTTCATCAACGGGTGTAAAGTGTTTTACAAGCTCGGCTAAATGTGCATCTGCATCCACATCTAAGTTGTCGCCGGTTATTTCTACACCGTATTCGGTTGTATTTACGTTATAACCCTGTGCTTTCATCCTCTCTAAAAACTCTTTTACAGGCTCTTCGTTTAATACAGCTTCACCTATACAGATTTTGTCGAAACCTGTTTTTCTGCCTATTGCCTGTGTTCCGTCATTCGGTTTTAAAGCCATCATCATTCTGCATCACTCCAATCTAAAGCCTGACCGCATTCGGGGCAATACGGCGGGTCGTGGTCGGGTTCGTTTGTACTTCCCATAAGGTCATAATTACAACAAGGGCAAAGCAATTCATCACCACCGTCAATAAATTTAACCTTTTTGGGTGCCTGCTTTTCCTTATCTATGTATAAGCGGCAAATTTCCTGAACGGTTTCATATGCTTTTGGGTTGTCCGTTTTAAACTGAATGTTATATTCGTCGCCACCGCAACGAGTAATTATGCTTGTCATTTCTCAACACCTTCTTTCTTTTATGATTTCCATTTCCTCGCAACCGCAAGGGCAAGAACGGAGTCCTTCCTTTTCTTCTTCTGGTGTATCAACAGGGAAGCCAATAGAGCACTCAAAGCCACATTCAGGGCATTTCATTTCCCAATCTATAAACTTAGCCATTCTCAGCACCTTCTTTCAACCAATAGCGTTTTATATAATTCTTTGTCTGTTTATCAAAAGTACCTAAAGAACGGTTTCTACAGTACCTCGTGATGATTATATAGCCTATCAGTTCGTCAATAACAGCAGATACAGAATTGCCACTACAACCGATATATGTATCATTGAGTTTTAACCGCTCTTTCCCTGTTGCATCAATGAGATAGTCATAATCAACAATGCCGAAAACCTCACAAATAGGTGTAATTGCTATTAAAATTCTTTCTCTTTTGTCTATCGGTTTAGCCATTGTCTGCACCACCTTTCAATGCTATTTCATATTCCGCTTCTGTAAGAAAAACCGTTTTTCCTATTTCTGCAATGGAGAAACAACCCTCATCCCAACATTCGGTGCAATCAACGCCAACATCATACTGCACCCACCAAAAGCACAATCCGTCTGTTGTTATCTCTATTTTTTCGACAAACGCCCGAAAACGGCGGTCTGCGCTCTTGGGGTAAACGGTGTCGCCTACATTGCAAGGCGGTGCGATAACGCCGTTTTTAATCATTTCATCAACAATGCTATTCAAAGCATAGTCGGTAAACTGATTTGCTAAATTTGCTTTCATTGTCAGTTCGGGAAACGCCGTGTATTCGATTTTCTTAAATAAATCAATTAACCTTTCTCTGATAGTCAATGTATTGATGCAACACACCAAAGCCTTATTAAATTCGTTATCTTTCATCTACTCCACCTCACTTACATATATATCGTCTGCATCGAACAATTCCCAACCGATTTCCTTTGCTGCTTTTTCGTTTTCTGCTTCAACAATTCTTGTTTTCTTAACTCCATCTATGTATGCCGTAATCTCATATTTTTTCATTTTTCAACATCTCCTTTCGGCTCACCGTAACCGCAATAAAAAGTCGGTTTAAAATAATCGTTTTGTTCTCTGCAATAGCCATAACCTTCGGGTTGACCTTCGGTACAACGTTCTTCTCTGCTGATATAATTCTTGCACTTCTCACAGTGGGTAACCTCTTCAGCATCAATGTCGGGAGCTTGTGCGATTTCCCTCAGAACGGAAACTTTTGCATCATCCCATCTTGCAGGTTTACCTGCTACGGTAATTCTCATATTTTCAATGGTTTCCGCTAAATCATAGGCATCTATAAGTCTTTTTTTAGCCATTGTTCTCACGCTCCTTTAATGCTTTTTCCGCTTCTTCTCGGGTGCCGTTACTGCAGAAATCATCGGGAAGAGTGAATCTGCAATCTTTTTTTGATGGTGACCAATGGGAGCAGGCGCAACTGCTACCAAATCTATTGGTCTTATCCCACTTTTTGCAGTCTTTGCATCTAATCGGTTCTTCCTTCGGCTGTAAATGAGGCATCTTTGTGCTTTCCTCAAGAAACTCGCACACCTGCTTTGAACTCCAATCTGCTTTCTCGAAGTTCTCCTGGTTGTTTTTCTTGATGTCGAGGATCAGACCGTCAACATCTACTAATCTCTGTTTTTCCATGTTTTTATTTCCTTTCTTATTTAATATCCTGAACTTTGTTTTTTGCCACGGTGAATTCTTCTGTACCGTTGTATCGACCGTTGCAGTATGTAGCGATGCTTATGCGGTATGTTGTTGCATCCTCGCTTATGATTCTGCAATCAACCGTTCTTCCGTTGTGTTCAATCTTTCCTGTTTTCATTGTTTACACCTCGTTTCCGTTATAGGGAATTATCTCGTTCAATGTGTCGAAGCCATCTTCTTCACACCAATCGCATACAAAGTTTTCTTCCTCTCCATCCCAATAGCGAGGAACGGTGACCTGCTTGCCCTCTCTGCTTTCGATAGCCATAAGGCATCTGTCACATACTTTTAAGTTTGCCATAATTCTGTTTTCCTTTCCGTTTGTTTTCTGTGTTGTTTCTGTGTTTCAGCTGTGGCTATATATTACCATTTTTATGGAAATTTATCAAGCATTTCCACAGAAAAAGGTGTACAAAGTTTCTGTATATTTTCTGTGTAATTTGTACAAAACACTAAAGTACTCTAAAAAAGACTAAAGTAGCAAGTTACCGGCAAGTTAAAATCCCTTGAGAAATCAAGGCAATAAGTCAAATGAGAAGTGAAATTTGAGTTTTTCAGCAAGTTAAAGACAAAAATAAACACGCCCGGCGGAGGAATTCCGGGCGTGTCACCTATCCTATAGATAGGATGTTATGGGGTTGTCTGATTAATCGATTTCTTCCGGGTACTCAGGATCGGAATACTCTTCTTCCTCTGAGCCGTTAGGTTTCGCATAAGTTAAAGCTCTTTCACTATCTGATACACCTGTTGTGGTATGGTCAATGACAACACCGGCAGTGGCAAGAAGGGAGCAAATGCTCGTGAAAATTCTTGTCGCAATGTCCTCGGTGATTGCCGGGGCAAAATCGAACACTTCAAACACTGCATACACGATGGTGATGAGTGCAGGGATTACCGTTGCCCAAAAGACGGGGTTTTTAAGTCGTACTGTCCAGTTGATTTTCATAGGAATATCATCCTTTCATTTGTTGTAGTAGTTACGGAGTTCGTGAGCAGTTGCCTTCACCTCATAAAGCATAGATGTAAGAGCCGCACGTTTGTGGGTGAGCTTTTGGTACTCACCGCTGTAGTGGCTATTCTTCAGCTTTTGTGTGATGTCGTCAATCTGCTCCTGAAGCAGTTCAGCGGTTTTTTCATATTCCGCTGCAAGGTCGGAGAGTGGTGTATTATTCATTGGAACCACCTCAATTAGGGATTTTAATAGTTTGACCTACATAGATAAGGTCGGGATTTTTGATGTTGTTGTATTTTGCAAGAGTAGCAGTTTTTGTACCGTATTTACTTGCAATTTGAGAGAGAGTATCGCCTGGGCTTCACCTTGTAGGTTTTAGTGGATGATGCAGACGATTTTGAGGAAGTGGTTGACTTGGTAAAGGCTTTATATCGGTGATTCAGGTCAATGCCGGTTGATGAAACACCGTATTTCTTTCCTTCGCCGTCATCAGCATACTGCCAAAGCCATATTTTTGAGCGTAGTGCTTTCATTTTTAGGCCGTAGGAAGTGTTTGGGAACTCGGTCGACACTTTTCCCGACTTGTGGTAGTAAGCCAGCCACAGCGGATATTTGACATCGGCAGGGTTCATTTTGTCATACAGCCAAGAAACTGAGCAGTAAAGGCACGGAGTATATCCGGCTTTTTTAAGCTCGTCCATATAGGCATTAGCAGCTTTCGTCATTGCACTTCTGCTGAGAGAGGTAGTTGTTCCTTGCTCAAGCTCAAGGTCAAGAGCGACAAAGGCATCAATCACCTTCCCCTTCAGAAATGCAATGGCTGTACGGGCCTGAGCTTTCGCTTTTGCTACAGCGGTTTTATCTGTGCTGTTTCCGCTGTAATGGAAAGTGGCGTAATGATATGAGCCAATCGGAAGGTTTTGTTTTTTGGCAGCTGAGTAATAGCTGTCAAACTTGCTGTCTTTCTTCGATGAGTAGCCACAGCGGATTACAACACCTTCAACACCTTTCTTCTTCATGGTAGAGAAATTAACTGAACCTTGATGCTTCGAGATGTCTACAATCTTGCTCATTATAATCACCTTTTCTGTTGTATTTTGTCTTCTTGTATATGTAGGTGCTTTTGTTATTTGTTGGTGTGATAGCCTTCCAGGTCCTTAATTCTGTGATTTGCGACCTCGATTTGTTCATCTATAACGGCTTCGTGTTTTTCAAGCTCGAAAACACGCTCGATAACTCCGTTGTGTTTTTCTACTTTCTTTTCAAGCTGTTCAATACGGTAATTGGTCAGCTTGTTCGATACCAAGATGCCGCCGAGTGTGCCTCCAAGCGTACCCACAAGACTAATAAGTGATACTATGACCGCTTCGCTCATTTTATCACCTCACGATTTCTTACAGTAGTCGAGGCAAACCCACTTCTTTACTGCGTATCTGCCCCAATTACCGCTTGTTTCAACAACCTTAATCTTCTTTCCCTTTGCGAGTGTACCTTTCTTGGCGGAGGAAGAAGTGGGACTGCTGCGAACATTGAGTGTGGATGTGTTTACGGTGTAGTAGCCTGTCGAGTAATCTTCAACAAGTAACCTGAAGTTGATGCCACCCGCTGATACCACATTGGTGAGAGACGGATCGAGATAAAAGAGAGCCTCGGGTTTGTATGCGCCACCTGTACAGTGAAGCACATACTTGCCTTTGTTGTTCTGTCTCCAACCGTTCCCGGTGAATTTACCTTTACCGCCTGAGATGTGGAAGTGGTTGCCTGTAGCTCCGTCTTTGCCTTCTCTACAAATCTTTTGACCTCTCGTGAAGGTCTGACCGACTTTGAGCTTTCTCAGGTCGTCATCTTCGGGGTGAGTGACAAGCATCGTGAAGTAGTTGCTTGTACCATCGGCGAAATACACCTTAGAAGTGGACTGAAGCCATAAGGTGTTGACACCTCTTGAGCCGACACCGTAAATCCTCATTACCTTCATTTTGTCGCAGGGACAGAGAAGCCAGGAACGACCGCTGTCTTTACAGCCTTCGTCAATGGGGAAATCAGCGGGGCTTCCTACTGTGTGGGGGTAGTGCGAGGTTTTACCGAGGTAATTCTGAGTAATTCTCAGAAACTCGCAGGGATAAACAAGATAGTTTTTCTTCATTGCTTATCGCTCCTTTCTTTTAGGGGTCGAAAAAAGTGAAATAGAATGCTGCCATATACAAGGCTACTTTCTTCATAAAGTTGAAATATACTGCCCTTGCATATTCCTTCACATATTCCTTCATATATATCAGCTCCTTTTTGTGGTAACGACATTTATGTCGCTACCAAAATTTAATAGATTCAAGTTCATTCATAATGCCAATCTGACAGCAAACCGAAGTCTTTCGCTTCTTTTACTTCTTTAACTACCCATAAAGCAGCGGAAGCTAAAGAAATAGCTATCAGACCAAATATTGTGTGCTTCATATAAATCACCTCTTTTAATACACTCTTGTAGTAACACCGTTTTTATCAGTGATAAACAGCTTTTTCAAAGGATAACCGTTCTCAGGAATGGCATTTGAAACAAGGAAATGCCAACCATTAACTGTATGGGTTTTGGTTTCAACCGTTGGTACTGTACCGTTTATGACATAAACAATGGTCTGTGTTGTCGGCACGATATAAACGCCTGTTACCTGCTCAAGGTTGACCTTGATAGGAATAGGTATTCTTTCATAAACAGCCTGATAAGTAGCTTCACCTGTTACTTTGACAGTTCGTGGATTGTCGGTGTTGCCGTCAGTCCACTCAACGAACTGATAGCCTATAACATCATCAGGTGCTTCAAAGGTAATATCAGTGCCATACTCGACAACTCGTGTTAACTCTGTATCAAATAAGATAACCTTGATAGGATATAGTTTCGTAGTTGCACTGTAAATCGCAGTATAAGTAACATTACCTTTTACCGTTTCAAGTTCTGATTCAGGTTTTGCAGGGTCAGTAACACTTGTACTCCAACCGATGAAAGTATAGTCATACTGTGCATCTGATGCCTTTGTAGGTGTCGCACCGTTATAGTCGGGTTTAGCACCATAAGGAACCAAAGTATCAGTTTCAATAACCTTACCTTCATTTTCCCATTTAACAGTATAAGTGTTGTCAATCTCTGTGAACTGAGCCGTAATGTCGATATAGGTTGTACCAAGAGTGGGCGTGATGCCGTTTTCGGTGTTATAGTTCCAACCTGCAAACTGATATGAATGTTCAGCGTTACCTTCTTTTGTAGGCTCATCACCATTATAAGTAGGCTTAGTGCCGTATGCTACATCAGTATCAGTTTCAAGAAGTGAGCCGTCATAGTTGAACCACCTGACAGTGTATTTCTGTACTGTAGAAGTATAACGAGCGGTATATGTAGTCGTATCCGTTATGGTCGTGCTTGAATACCATTTGTTACCGTTAGCATCATACCAACCGTCAAAGGTGTATTTCCACTGAGCTGTATCAGCTTTCGTGGGTGCTGTTGGTGGTGTTGGTTTATTACCGTGAGCCACTGTTTCAGTCTTAAGTGTTGCACCGCTATCCGATTTAAACGTGACAAGATAAGTGAAACTGTCATCGTAATAATCACCGCAACGAGAACAAGTGTGTCTTGTGTAACCTCGTGAAGTTGCTGTCGGTGCTATAACAGTTGATTTATAATCGTGACCGAGTGCGGCGACTGTCTGTTGAGCTGTAATAACGGTATTACATACTGAACAGTGCTTACCTTCTGTAAGACCGGTTGTCGTACAAGTAGCAGCAACTGCTTTGTCGGTTACTTCTGTATGACCTTTTGCGGGGACTGTTTCCGTATAAACTGCACCACAACCACTTGCCGTACAATTATATAACATTTGCCCGGGGTATATACAATCTGGCTCTATCGCAACGACGCCGCTATTCCAAGTATGAGTTACAGCGCCACCGTAGTTTCCACAACCATTTACGCACTGGAACGAGTGCGTTGCAGTCTTGCTGTTACCGTCTGACTTGATTGCACCTGTGTAGGAGTGAGATTTCTGTGCAATATCCTGAACATCTTTAGTCTGAGTCGAAGCCCAAGACACACTAAACTTTGCCGTGTAGGTTGTTGTTCCTTTTGCAAGACAAGTCGCAGCCGTTTTGACAGCTGATGTGATTGTTGCTGTTGAGGTTTCCTTATGGCTTGAATCTCTACTACATACTCTCTGAGCAGTACAGGATTTACCGTCTGCTGACCAAGTGTATGTTGTTGAACCAAAACTGTGACCGAGTGCTGCAGGAATGGTTTTATCTACATAACTATCACCGCAAGAACAAGAATATGTTGTCTCACCTGCTGTTGTACAAGTAGGCTGTTTTGTTACTGATGAAGTGTAACTGTGATTGTGTTCTGTGTAAGTAACAGTAATATTTACAGCATTAAGATGCATACGCATTTCAGGTGCATTTTTACTCTGTAAATAAAATCTTGCACCTACATAGGTATTAGATGCTACTGTAATAGAGCTAACATCCTGACTTAGGTCTCCGGAATCTTTGTAACTTGTTGAATGTCCAAAACTTTCTTTTACAGTTGCTTTACTACCTAACTCAGTCGGAGACCCTGATATACTCGTCCCTGAAGGTGTAGTATTTATATATACGGGTCTCCAATATAAATTACTTGAATATAAGATACCGGACCCATCGCTTGTTGTAGTTCCTCTGTACTTAAGACTTATCTTAATATTTGTAATAACGCTGCCAATAGGGACACCTAACGAATAAGGATTGATGTACAAATATACATTATCTACGGTAGCATAACTTCCTAATGTACGATAATCTGAGCCACCACCAACGCAGTTAGGGACACTACCCGAATAAAATTGTGCATAACTCGATTTAGTAGCCATTCAATCAACCTCCCGCTGTATACACAAAAGTGAGAGTAGGTTTCGTGATATTTTCAGGGTCTGAGCCGTCACTTAAAACATTAACGTTCCAACCGTCAACGGTGTCGGCGTTTTTATAACCGTTTTTCAGAGCTTGAACCGCTTCGGTTAAATCGTTGTAACTTTCGCCCGTTGTTGCTTCGATACCCGTTTTAAGTGCGTTGATTTTTTCAACGCTTGCGAGTGCTACACTCATTCAATCACCCCTGTTCCTATTGCATTTGCAAGGGCTATATCAATTAAGCTCGCTGCCTGTGTTGCTATCTCGTTTTTGTCTGCTTCGGTTAAAACGTAGTCGTCACCTTTTGCACCTTTGAGAGCTTCAAGTTGTTCAGGCGTGAAATCGTCATATGTGAACGGATCGCCTTTGTCGCCTTTTACGCCTTTGTCCAAACCGATAACATTTTCAGCTTTAACTTTGATTCCATCAGCAAGGAAGCCCTCTTGTGTATAGTTGATGTCTTGATTGACTGTAACAATAGGTTTATCACTTAAAGTGCGTGAAAACACACCAATTCTGATATATGCTGTGTCAGGCGCACCAACCAAAGTAATCTCGTATTCATCATTTACTTCATCGTAAACAGTTGTGTAATGATAGTACGATGCACTTGTAATAACACTTGACACAGCTATACTTGTTTGGTTAATAAAAGTAAATGTTGAGTCATATTTAGCAATTCGGCAATTAGTATCATTAGTGGTAAGGTCTATGCCTTTAATATGTATTACATCACCTGATTTGCATTTAATATATCCCGTGTGAGCATATGTGTTATATTGGTCACTTGTGTTTATTGTGCCTGCGTTTGTTAGATTGCCGCCTACTTTATAGCCATTGCCATTGTATATACTGCCGTTTGTATCAATTGCCATTGGCAACACATTTTCAAACAGTGGTACATTATCTGTGATAAAACAATTATTAAACTCATCTTTGAGCAATAACCTTTTATTTTCATAGCCGTCCGAAAAATACGGCTCATTATCAATCGGTTTAAACCACCTTGTAATTGGCTCTTGAATAACGGTCATTTTCTCATAGTTGCTCGGTGTATCTGTATAAATCTTTTCTCTTATACCCTCTGAGCCCTCATGATATAGATAATCGCCAAGCACTAAGCCTTTACAATTACCATACAAAGCTATGTGAGTATATTCATCGCTGTCATTACGGGCTGCTTGCCAGTCCCATACAAACGATGAAGTCATGTCAACGCCTCTGCAATCTTCAAGCCTCACGCCCCATTTTGCATATTTGTTATATCTGTAAGTGGCGCTTCCGTCGCACGTGCTCGGCTGAATAGTTACAGCCAAATGAGCCAAATTGCAATTGAAAAGGCTTACACCTGTTTCGCAGCCTTGAATAACCGCTTCAATTCGCATGTCGTGATTCCAAGCGTCGTCCTCTGTGCTGTCGTTCGGGTCGTCGATATTTTCAGCGTGTATGCCGTAAGTAAATGCGCCTGCAATTCGGACACCTTGAAGCATTGCACCCCAAATGAAGTTTATATCTCCCTCGGTTAGGTGCTTACCCTTTGCACTTAAGTAAATACCTGTACCCGAACAATTTCCCTCAAGGCTACAATGTAAACCTGCTGAATTAGGCTTAACGATACACACATCATAAATATATCTTGCTCTTTTCCACATTGGGTCGTAGTGAGTAAAGGGTGGCGTATCTCTCGTTCCTTCATCGTACTGTGTGTCAGCACTAATAACATTACCTGTAAAGCTGTAGGGAACACCTATAACAGCGTGATTACCACGGAGAGTGGCAGAGCTTCTTAATTCGATACAGTTACCCGATGTCTGTGTAAATTTAAGGTGTGTAGCCTGTGAAAGCTCAAATTCACAGTTCGGTCTTACTACAAGTGTATTTGACAGCTTGTAAGTACCTTCGGGAACATATACAAGCCTGTTTTCGGCAAGTGCTGTCTGAAATGCAACGGTATCATCGGTTGTGCCGTCACCTTTTGCACCGTACACAGCGACCGACCTTCCGCTTTTCATCAACCCTTTCCCGGTTATCCTTTCACCATCCGCATTATGAGCTGTAACACCCTCGCCGAGAGTCTCCTCAGTTACAGAGTCGTTACTTATATCCATAAGAGTCTCATCGCCGTATACGACTTTATTCGTTGCCATTGTTCATCACACCTGACCTATCGTAACAGTAGTGCCGTTGGTGCCGTCTGTCTTTGTCTCGACTTTTGCGATAGGCTCAACAACCACCTGTGAAATGTAGTTGTAGCCACCCTCTGTATCAGGCATAATTGTCTGAGCTGTGACTTTTGGTGTTACCGTTACGGCCTGAGCGTTTGCATCTTCTGTACCTGACATTTCACCTTCAACACCGAGGATGCTGACACCCTGTCTGATGTTTTCAGGAATAAGTTTTGCCTTTTCATTTTCGTCAATGGTTGCAGAACCGCTGCCATCGTGATAACCCTTGCTGATTTTAGCAGGTGTGTTTTTGTCGGTGATGGTAATAGCCTGCTGACCGATGTTAGGCATTGTACCTGTCACCTTAACACCATTTCTATAAGCGGTTTCGCCCTCAAGGATTTCGTCAGCTGTCGCTGTAGCATCGCCTGTGTAAGCATCGTATTTACATTTACCTACAACCGGGTTACCGTCCTGGTCGTGTGCGGTGTAACCTTCCAACAGTTTATCTTCTGTAACGGTATCCTTACTGATATCAATAAGAGTTTCGCCACCGTATACGACTTTATTTACTGCCATAATTATTACCTCATTTCTTTAAGTGAGTTTCTTATCCGATACTTACGGTCTTGCCTTTGGTATTGGATGTTGCTGTTTCTGAATACGGTATTTTTTCAACCGTAATGTTTGAGTCTGTGTATTTACCTGCGGTCAAGAGGGTTTGTGCTTCTTCCGTTGAAGGAGTGACAACATATTCGCCCTCGTAAGTGGGTAGCTTCTCAGCCACCCACTGTCCGTCTTTGACCTGCAGGACTTTACCTTCATCCGCTTCTGAAACGTTAGGCAGGTTAGGAACTCCGTCATCTACAATGATGACTTCATCACCCACAGCAACTTCCCCACGTTCCATAGCTTTGATGTACTGCTTTCTGTTTTCAAAAATGTGTTTAATTCCACTGAGTTTTTGGACCTGTGGCATAGTAAGTCCTCCTTAATGCGTTATGCTTCAGGAGACCAGGGGATAGTTCCTGCAGCATCTTCGTACCACTGACCGTTGAGGTAGTACTTACCCTCGTATTCGGGGATGTAGCCGTCTATCTGAATGTAATCGGGGAATTCCTCAACATCAACATCCTCACTCTGAGTCTCAACTCTGAGGCACTCTCCTGTTGTTACATCTATGACCGCATACCAATTTTTAAGATTTTGGCTCATATTTCATTGTCCTTTCCAAAAAAATATCTCAATCTTGTTGATTGACTTTCGGTGTTCTCTAAATAAATATTCAGACGACCATTTTTATGAGTAGCCGTGACCTTTCCTGAAGCAGAATAATTCGTGCCTATTACAGCCGGCATATCACTTGCAAGGTCTACGACGTGGTTTGTTTGTAAAATAATATCTCCTGTACCAGTAGAGGAGAGAAAAATAAGATTAGGTTTGCCTTTAGATGCAATCGAAAGGCCGTACTTTTTATTCCCGTCCCCATCTTGGAGTAGCTGAATTTTGCCTGAACCATATCCGGCGCACTCAAAGCATTTACCTGTGCCTACACGTCTTTCACCGTGAGCATAGTAAACTGCTCCGTGTTGAACATCAACGGGGGAAGTGTCGGTGTCATACGTGCTTGGTTCAAGCAACACACCGACTTTTTTTGCTTCAATGCCATTAACTAAGTAGCTCATACTTCCTCACCTTCCGTAAAATCCTCTTCCGACCACATCTTGACGGTCGATGTCGGTACTTCCACCGGGTTTTCTTCGAGGTACTTGTTAACTGCCTCTTGAACTTCCTCGTCACTCACAGCTGTATCTCTGATTTCTTTAATCATCTCCGTAAGCTGTGTGTAAACGTCGGGCGGTGGATCGGCGGGAAGACCGAGTTTTTCAAGTATAGAGGGATTGATGCGTAATTTCGTTCCCATCGATGCCTTGAGGTTTCCTGCGAACACACCGACCTCAACCAATCCGCTTTTAAGGATAGCAAGCGGGAATTCGCAGGAATCGTCTTTTGTAAGGACCTCATCGGCGTATTGTCCGCCCCTGCCGATGAACCTCGCCGTCTTCACTAAGCCTTCCCATTCTGAGTCGAATTTGAAGCGGGCTATGTAGCCGGTATTGTCGCCTACGAGTGTCTTTTCGTCAGGCAAGGTGTTTTTGTCGAGGGTAATGATTTTATTTTTAATATAAAAATCCATACGCCGATTCACTCCTTTTTTCGTTTATTTGTTCTTAAGCACTTCCACTTCTGCTGCAAGTTTCTGAACAGCTGCAATGAGGGGGAATACAAGGTCAGCAACCTTTACAGTTAAGAAACCGTCTTCAGCTTCTGATACGAGGTATTTTGCAACCTCGGGGTCTGCTTCCTGTACTTCCTGTGCAATAACACCGATGCATTCATCAGCTTTGTCGATGTAGTTAAATGTCTTAACATCAATTTTCTTGATGAATTCAGCCATTTTGTTGACATCAACATCATGGATGTTTTCCTTCAATCTGCGGTCAGAAGAAACAGAGATAGTAGTCTTTGAATAGATTTTTGAGCCTGCAATCATAGTTTCACGGTTGTTTGTTGAAAGAGTGACCATTGAGCCACTGTCAAAAACAGCCTGCTGACCGTTAACACGGAGAATGCCTGAGACATTAAGATTACCGCTTACAGTACCACCGCTTGTGGGGAGATATTCACTGTGTGAGTGACCTGATGCAGCATAACCGTCGTGAGAATGGTTTGAAGGTGCAGCACCAATGCTTGCAGGTGTGTGAGTATGACCTGTATCAGCCTTACCACTCATACCGTTTGCATAGGTTAAAGCTGTGATGTAATCATTGTGAGAGTGGTTAGCATCAGCCTTACCTACAAGGTCAGTTACACTTGCATAGCCTGTATGAGTGTGACCTTCTGCAGCATAACCTTCGTGGGTGTGTTCTGCTGTTGCGTAGCCTTCGTGAGTATGAACTTCGGGAGCATAACCTGTGTGGGAATGTTCTGAATCTGCCTTGCCTGAAAGCTGTTCAGCAGTTGCAAAATAGTCTGAATTGTGACCGTCAAGAAGGTCAGCATCAAGACCGCTGTTCTGACCGTCAACAGTAGCGAGTTTTTCGAGAATTTCAGCGGGTGTCATACTTACAACAGTAGTGCCGCCACTTGATGTACCTGCATCCCAAAGAGCTACCTTTTCTGCTGTGATGCCGTCAAGAACTGCTTTGTTGTCGTGGTTGTGAAGGTCTGATGTGTTAGCCTTGCCTTCAAGAGCTGATGCATCAACCTTGCCTGCGAGAGCTTCGTCGATTGCATCGAGCTTGTTCTTTACGCTCTCTGCACCGTTATACTGAACTTCAGTAGCATTGCAAGACCATTCAGGTACAGCTGACCAGGTCTGTGTCTCAGGATCGTAAACCTGACCTACAACTGAACGTGATGTGTACTGTTCCTCGGTGATTGTGATGTAGCCGGGAATACTCGACAAGTCGGAGGGCATTGCGTAAACATCCTGACAAATGTTGTTTTCATTGACATAAGCGAAGTAAAACATTAGTCAACACTCCTTTCTGTGGGGGGATTCTGTCTTTCGACAAATGACTGTGTGATGTGTTTCATATCGAACACTCCTTAAAAATTATTTAACAAGCACTCTGACGTGCGTGTTATCGATTCTCTGAAGCACTCTGTAGCCTGTTTCTGCAGCAGTGCCTCTACCGTTGGTTGACGGCTTACAATAACCGCCTACAACGCAGGTTCCGTCATCTTCAACTACAACCATACCAACCATACCGACAGGGTCCCATTCCTGTCTGTGTTCACGGCTGATATATTCCTTTTCAGGGTCATAGTGGGGATTGAGGACGGGATGTATCTCCCAATGCTCAGGGGTAACGTGTTCCTTTTCAACAATTACCTCTTTGCCTGTTTTTTCATCTATTTCTTTGACTTTGTATGTCTCTGTTTTTTCAGGGATAAGAACGGCTTGTTTGATGCTCTCACCGTAGATATCTTTGAGAAATCTGCTGTTCCAATCTTCAGAAGCGGAGTTACCGATGAATGATGCCGAGCCTGAAACAACGCCTATACATTCATCAACTGAGTTTGCATAACGGATTGTTGGCATTTTTTCATAAACAACAGCCTTGACAGTAATAGGCTCGTGAGTGTCAGGGTGCAAGATTTCAACATCTTCAACCGTACATTCAACATCGGTCAGAGCATATGCTACCATTCTGCCTCGTCTGTCTTCGTTGTTGGGGTTGCCGTCTTCCCATTCCATATACTCGGCATAGTCGGCACCTGAACTTACGAAAGAGTTAACACCGTAACATTTTTGTGTATCAGACGATACACGGAAAATGTTTTTCGTTGCACTGCTTGAGCCACCGCCGACTATAAAATAGTCACTGCCGTCACCCGAATAATTGTTGTACTTGCCTACTACCGTTTGGTTTTCCCACGCCTTGAGGTTGGAACCAAGAGCAACGGCTTTACTATATACTTCATTTTCGAACCCTACCGCCAAACAAGCTCCCTCGTTAGTGCCGGTGGTTTTCAGGCACTTATTTTTACAGCCAAGCAGAACAGCCGCTTTCAGACCGTTAAGGTTATTCTTTTCATCGGTTGTTGGTTCTCTTACCGTATTGTAGTTATCAACGTTAATTAACCCGTCAAGGCTAATGGAACTAACACCAAGAGAGTCAAAGTCGTGAGTATGAGATTTATCAGCATATTCAGAGTGAGTATGAGATTTATCAGCATATTCGGTGTGTGTATGACCCTCTACGCTGACCTTTTTACTGTCTGAGTACAAACACCCGTCTGTTCCGACATAAACAGTGTCGTGGGAGTAGGTTTGATAACCAAAAATCTCTGATGAAGCCTGAGCTGTTGCACCGACTAAGAATATTTTTTTGCTTGTATCGGAACAACCTGCCGTGTTTCTGTCATTCTTAGCTTCTATACCCAAAGCTGTGATGTCGTCTTTTGTAACCGCTGTAGCAGAAACAACGTGTCCGTTTTTATCAACGGTTACTTTATATAATCCTGCCGAATATGCTGTGTTCGTGGGATGAGTGTACTTTGTGTCGCTTGACGGAATACCTAAGTCAGTAATATCGGACTTAGTGACAGGTGTAATACCGCTAACGTGACCTGTGCTGTCTACTGTTACTTTATAAAGACCTGATTCTTTTGCGGTGTAGGCAGGGTGAGTGTACTTGTTTGCACCTTCCGCAATACCTGCGAGCTTCTCTTTTTCGGCTGCAGTGTAGTCGTTAGACGAAAGTACTTTACCGTCTTCCTTGTCAACCTTGTCGTTAAGGGCAGAATTGACAACCTTGTTCTGCACGGGATTGGTGCTTGATGAACTTAAAGCACTGTCAATTGTTACATCTGTACCTGTTGCCGATAATGTACCATCGGCATCAACTGTGAGACCGCTACCGACTTTTACACCACCGAGCGTTGATGCGCTCGCTTTAGGTAATGAGTATTTGTTTTCCTTAATAGCCTCATAAACAGCCTTATTTTGTATGGGATTGGTGCTTTCACTATTCAACTCGGCATCAACTGTGATTTCCTGTGCTTTTGCCCTGAGGTTGCCGTTTTCGTCCAATTCAAGACCTTCACCGATTTTGACAAGCTGAACATATCTCTTGTCTGCCTTGTCTTGTGAGAGGGCATTTGAGGGGTCAATCGTAACGTTGACATTCTGAGCATTACTGTATGTAAGAGCAAAATCCCACGAATAGTCGAAGCCTCTTGGCTGTTCTGTGATTGAGGGGATGGGTTCCGGTTTATCTGTTTGCAGAATAGCGTAGAGGATTTCTCCTTCGTCAGGATCGGTTGCATATATACCAACCTGACTAAGATTGTAACCTGTAGATAAGTTTGTGTTGTTTAACGTCACTTTGATTCGAGCATTTCCGTGATTATCGTAGCCTAAACTGTCTACAATAAGCTCCTGCTTAATATCTGTGACGGCTGTCTGATTGATAAGCTGTGTTGTCGCACAGGAGCCTGAACCTGAGACAACTCTTGTTATTTCGAGCTTATCGGTCGAGAGTAGCTTTGCTTGAAGGGCATAACCCTTATTGGTGACGGTTGAAATCCAACCCATTTAAGACACCTCCACATAACGTGTTTTGCTTTGTGATACACTACACGCCACATAATTTGTAAGCGTAGTAGCATTTTCAGCGGCTATTTCAAGAAGATAAATCAAGTGAGCCGCTTTTGTTGAGTCTACGAACTGTAGAGCGTTGGCGTAATCATCAACCGTTACATTACGGCGAATATACACCGTGAACTGATTTGGTCCTGTGTTTTCAAAGATTTCAACAGGAACACCGACTATAGCGGATACCAAGTCGCTCAGTTTTATCGGAGTAATCGGAGCATTGAACTTTCGTCTGCTGATTACCGCTTCCCGTCTTTGCTCCAAAGTCCAATCTTCTCCGGGGACAATGCCGTAGCGTTCTTCCCAAACAGGCAAAAGCCACGTAGCAGTTTCAGGGTTAAGCTGTGCTGCCACCTCTTCAAAATACGGTCTGTATTCATCAAAAACTTTTCCGATAGCCTGAAAGCACCATAAAGCAACATAGCTATTGCCGTATATCGGACTGACCATATTATACAAGGCTTTTGCTGTGTTACTTGTGAGGATTTCCTCTGCCATTTCCGTCTTGTTGAAAATTTCATACTCCATACATCAACCGCCTTTCACTAAAGTGATAGTATCAGCGGTTGCTACAGCGATTTCATCTTTTTCAAGAGTGATGTTCACGGTGCCTTCGTTAAGAGTGACATCGGAATAGTCTTCCACACCGTTCATCGAATGCAGAAGTGAGCAAATGTCTGAGTATTTGACCTTGCCCGTACTGTTGATGGTTGTCAGATATTTGTTTAATGCCGTCAAATAGGCGGTTTTAATTTCGCTGAGACTTACGGTATTATCAAGATAAACCGTTGCAGAAACGTAAACATTGACCGTTTTAGGAGCTTTTACAGTAAGCAGGTTGCCGTTGATATTCGTCATTCGGTCGGATTCGTCTTCCTTTACGCCGATAATCTCATCATAAACAGCCTGACAAAGCACATCAGATGCAGGGTCACCGTTGGCATCGGTCAAGACAATGGTCACCATTCCGCTGTTGTCCTGTGCAGGAATGACAATTGCCTTGCCTACACCGTCAACGCTTTCGGCCCAACGCTTGTAATCGGAAACAGAGCCAACATAAGACACCGACTTAGATTGTTCAACGTTTTCAATACGTTCCTTAATGCTTTCATCGTCTTCTTCGTCTGTACCGCCTTTGGTAGGTTCTGCATTTGTAACAGCGGTGATGCCATCGGGTAAATCAGAGGACTTCATAATGATAGTGCCTACTGACACGTTGCCGTTTATACCGGCTTCTGTACATTGAATAGCTATATCAACCGTTCCGTTTTCACCGATAACTGCTTTTTCTGTGGTTTCAAAGTCGATGGACTCTGTATCGCTTTTGCTTTCTGTTGAGAAAACAGAGCCGACAGGAATAGATACACCTGCTGTACCTGTTACAGTGATTTTACCTGTTGCGTGTGTAGCTTCTTTTCGCTGTAAGCTGTTGCTCTTGGCAAGCTCATCAAGATATGTACCGTAGGAATATCTCGGAAAGGCGATTTTAACACCTTCGATAAGGGCGTATTGCATCAGATATGCAAACATTCTTGCGGCAGGACGGCTTACAATGTCCCACACAAAGGAACCCTCGGACTTGTCTATGTCATCAGGCATATAGCTTAATATCTTTTGGTGTATGTTTTCGGTCGTCGCTTCTTCTATAAAGCTCGGAATAGGGAATTCTGCCATTATGTCACCTCATTTCTATGCTGCTGAGAGAGTAGTGCGAATGTGTGCCGTGTTACCGTCTATACCGACAAGCATTAACTCGACCTCAAGTGATGTGTCGTCAATCCACTCAAAGGTCATACTCTCAATATGGTCTAACCTTTGGTATGGATCGGCTTCTAATGCTTCTGTTATTTCTCGTGTGAGTTCGTTTTCCGCTTCCTCTCGTGTCGTATAGCTGAAAATCGTCTCATAGTCTATACCGTAGTCGGTAGAATAAGCACGGTAGGCAAATCTTTGAGTGTGAAGGCACTTGATGCACCAATGTATCCACGCATCGGACCCGGTGCTTTCTATGAGGCGGTTTGCACCTGTTCTCAGGAAATCGCCTTTTTCAAAGTCGAAATAGATGCTTTTTCTGTACCCGGTCACTTCTTCGGTTTCTTCTTCCACCTCTAATTCATCGTAACCTTCAGGAAAAAGATTAGGCATTTATTCCACCTCCTATGTAAGAAAGCCTAATACAACGGGTTCGTTGTTGTAGATAGCTACAAGTACACGGTCACCGTTGGCAAGGTCTGCGTTGGCTTTTATGGTACATTTATTCAAAAGAGCATTAAAAACGTTTTGTTCTTCTTCGGTTAATCCGGTTGCACTGATATTCTTAAGCGTAATCTCTTTGTAAGGACGGAATGTGAGGTAGTCACTCTTTGGAATGGGGTAGTCAACATGGTCCATTTTCAGCTCCTGCCCGCTTGTAATCTCACCGAAAACAAACGGGACACTTGAATGGTACTCGTTGACCTTGTGCATATCCTTACGAAGAAGGTCAGCCGTTTTTCTCATATAGTCGTCTTTCATTTCTTCTCTACCTCTAATGACATTGTTTTCTTTAGGGCATCGTGTGTAGCACCTTTTACAATGTAGTTGCCTGAAAGGTCACCTGCTGATATTTTGATAAGGTCACCCTTGTGAACCCAGGGAACATCGGGAGCTTCAAGAGCATACTCTCTCTCAGGCTTTCCTTTTTCTTTCAAAATCTCGTTTGCTTCCTTTTTTGCATCTGCGAGGGTTGTATTACTCGACATTGTGACAACGTCCTGTAAGGTGCCGTATTTGCTCAAATTTGAGCCGTTTACGGTTGCAACGACAGCTCTGCGGTCGTTCTTGTCTTCGTTACCGTAGATTACGACCTTTGTTACCAAGCTATCCTTTGAAAAACCGCTCTTTGTCAAAATGGCGCTCTTCTTTGCTTTAAAGGTATAGATTTCTTTGTTAGAACCTACGGGATTGATTTGAAGCGTGTCTTTCACACTTCGGATTACATACTTCGCTCCCGTTTGCTTTCTGACCGCTTCCAGGACCTCAATAATGATGTCCGATATGTACTTGTTGTTGAAAGGCAGCTTCGAGTGTTTGATTTTACTGAAAGTATACGAAAGTTTGATGCCCCATTTACTGCAGACACTCTTGATAATGGCATCGCTGTACTTTCCGGCTGAAAAATACAGACAATCCTTGCTCTGCTGCAGGTATATCAAATTGTCGTATGCTTTCACTCTTATTTCTTTTTCGGTGGAGCTTTCGTAGTTGTAATTCCAAACAAAGCCACGAAAGACCTCTTCATTTTTCGTGCCGTCATTGGCGGTCACATAAATACGCATATCATCAGTGATACATCCGCTGAGATGTCCACTGCCCACCTTTACATTACGGAGCGACATCGACACGCTGTGAGCTAATGCTCTTTCCGGCTCATCAAGGGTTAAATCGGTGAGAGCATTGCTCAAGGTGTACTTTGTGCCGTCTGCTGCAACGGCTTTGACGGTATATATGGGATAATTAGATGTAGCTTTCATATAATCACCCCTTTTACGGCAAGGTCAGGACTGTAGGGGGATAAATCCACTTGCCATTCTCTGAACTCTTTTTATTGTGTTTTTTTGCTGTTGATTCGATAATGCTTTTGTTTGCATTGTAGATAGCCGTGTGCTTTTTCCCATCACCGTAGTGGTCCTCAGCAATATCCCACAGTGTATCGCCTGATTTAACGGTGTATGTTTTGCTCTTTACAGTGGTTCTCTTTGTCTCTTTGGAACTGCTACTACTGCCACTCGATGACTTTGTCACGGTAACAGATTCATCACTGTAAGGAGCAAAAGCAATAGAATAGGAAATATCGCCGAAGCCACCGCTGAAAGTGTCCTCGAACTTGGCAATCGTCACGTCTATATTGATAGGAGTACCTGCAACTACCAATTTCAGCGGAGTGTGCTTTTCTTTCCACTTTTTTAAGGTGCTGAAAGCTGTGTCAGGTGCTACCCACTTTCGGATGAGCCAAGCTTCATCCTTTCGTGCTTTGCCGTAGAATACACCTTCCCACTTTACCTCGTCAGGTGCATTACCGTTCGGGATTTTAATTTCACCATAGTCGAGGATATGGTATGTAGCATAAGAGGTTTCCATTGCTACGGTGATTTCTTGAGGTAAAGAGGGGAATTGGAATTTTTTCTTTGACTCAAGGTCTGTTAGAAAAATATCGTATGCCATTCAATCACCCCTTTGCCATTGGTGTATTTTCACTTACTGTTTTCACCGCTTCATACAGCTTCTTTGATACAAGCGATACAATCGCTTCCTCCTGTGCCTTGATAGCGGCAAGAATGTCAACGGAGCTTCCCTCTGCCTTTATGTCAAAGGTGATGTTTTCAATCTTCACTTCCGTTGAGCCTGAACCGCCCTTGTCTACTGATACCTTGCCTGACGGGTTCTCGTTAAGGTCTGCGCCGACAATACCGCCCACAGCATTACTCTGTGTCTCTACACCGAGAAGCTCACCTGCACGCTCCCAAAGGGACAATGCTCTGCCTCTTCTGTGTGGTGCGAATGGGATAACCATTTCCGGGTATCCTTCCTCAGCAAGCCAAGAGAGGGTTTTTGAACCGATGTATCCACCGTTTGCGTTGCTTCCGATTGAGAAGTTGACCTGTTGTGATGTACCGCCACCGCTTACGGTGAAAGATTTTTGTGTGAGATACGGATTGACTGTAATCGGATAGCTGACAGTGACACCTGTACTCATAGCCGATTTAATGGTAGAGTCGGCATTTGATTTCATAGTCGCCGCAGGATCGGTTACATCAACCGCTGTAATACTGTTACCGAGGTTCGTATTTATCGAACTCGTTATACCTGTAAAGGTTTCAGGAGTAACAGCTGTCTGAGCTGATGTAGCCAGTGTCGAAACAATCTGCGATAAGAAACCGCTGATTGCTACTGCACTTTCTTCTGTCATACTCGTCAAACCAAGAAGGTTCGCTAATTCTTCTGAGGACCATGTTACAGGGTCAATACCTGTCTTAACGGACTCATTGATAGCATTCTGCAGGTTTGCTTTTGCATCTTCACCTAAAAGGTTGGTATAAGCATCGCCTAAGATTTCAAGCTGAACGTCAGCTACCTGAGCATTTATGCTGTCAATCTGTGTTTGATAACCTGATATCAAGGCGTTAAGCTCGGAATCATACTCTTCCTGTGTGATTGCACCTTCACTAAGCTGTAACTTAATGCTTGCAATCGAGGTCGTCAATGCACTGTCGAGTTCAAGGTTAGCGGATTCAACCGTGGACTGTAATTCTGTTTGAAGCTCGGTGAATGACTCATCAGTGAGGTTGCCACTGCCGAACTTGATTTTTATCGTTTCAAACTCTGCCTCTGTCTGTGCTTCAGCGAGTTTGTTTGTGATAGAAGCAATCTGCTCCTGAAGACTTTGGATTTCTGCTTGTTCATCAAGTGTTATGATGCCGTCTTTCAAAGCTCCGCTTACTGCATCTTTCAACTGAGTGCCTAATTTACTTGCTTCCTCTTGAAGTGCAGAATAGAAGCTGTCGGCATTACCGATGATAGACTTCCCTTCCTCTGACTTCGGGTCGATAAGCAGGGAAACCGCTGCGGTGAACTCATAATGCTCATCTTCGATAAACTGCTCTGCATTTGCAATAAAGCTATCGACCGATGCCTTGAAGCTACTCATATCGTCATCACTGAATTTGACACCGATACTTGCTCTCCAATTCCATTTATTGAGTTCGTCTGTAGATGCCTGTAAATTGCGGAAACTTGCCTCCGCTGCCTCTGCTGCACTTGCAAAGCCCTCAAAAGAGGCTAAATTATCACCAAAAACGATGTTATTTGCGAGTGCATCAATTTCCTTGAGTGAAAGCTCAATGTCTCCGAAATGGTCGTTTAAATGGGTATCTACAGCCTTTTGAAAGGCTTTTGATATTTCCTCAGAGGATGCTTTCGAATCTGCCAAAGTATCCGCCAACTCTTCGGACTCGAATTTGGCTGCTCTGATGTCATCAGCGGATTTGTTACCACCGAGCCAACCTACAATACCACCGATACCTGCACCGATTAAAGCACCTGCCGCTGTACCGATAACAGGAACGGCTGAACCGATAGCTGCACCAGCCGCCGCACCTGCTCCAACACCGCCAACTTTAAAAATACCGCTTGCAGTGTAAGCATTTCTTTCTGTTTTGTCCCCGTATTTATGGGCTTGATAAGCATTGTAGAAGTCGCCACCTGCTGAAAGAAGTGTTGCACCGGCAGCAATACCACCTGCAACCGAGCCTGCACCGAGAGCTGTAGCTCCTGCACCTGATAAACCTGCACCACCACCGAAATACATTCCTGCGTTTGTGCCGTGAAGTTTGTATCCTATACTTGCGAGCTTGCTTGAAAGACCTGTACCCGTAAACATATAGTTACCCGGTGTACCCCAAAGGTTCTTTGCACCTGTATAAAGGGCTTTACCTGATTGAATGAGCTTTGCTCCGCCTGTTAAACCGAAATAGCCAAGCCCTGCACCGAGGATTTTCTGACCTGCTGTCGTACCTAAATCACCGGGAACGATTAAGTCAATCAAGCCTTTTCCTGCGTTTTTAAACACACTCTCAATTGCATCCCAAAGAGCCTGACCGACCGCTTCACCGTCAAAGCCTTCTGCAAATCCCTCTGCAAAGCTCTGACCGATTGAAACGCCCTCGGTAAGACTTTCTTCTACATCTACTCCCAAAATACTTAAGAGAGCATTGGATATGCCTGAGCCGAGTCCCTCACCAAAACCGTTGAGCTTTTCAGCAATTTTCGGCTTTCCTGTGCCTTCCCACCAATCGGAGAACGGCTCCCATATTACTTCATCCCAAAGGATGCCGATTTTACCGCCGAGACTTGCATTTTTGAAAGCATCTGAGGTGATTACTCCCTCAAATCGGTCTGTAATACCACCGAGAATATCAAAAACTTTCGTACTTAAGCCTTTGCCTAAGTCTTCAAGGCTTGTTCCTGCTCTTTGGAGAAGCGGATCGATACGCTCAAGCCAATCTCTGAACTCGACAAGACCGTCAATCGCACCCGATTGTAAGCCTTGTCCCCATTTCAGAACAATGCTTTGGCTGAATGTGTCCTTAATGTTGCTCCATAAGCCTGAAACGGTTGTATTCGACATCTTGTCCATCATTCCGTCATACTCGGAAAGACCGTTCATAATGTGCTTAATGGCTTCATCAGCGGCTATCGCACCGTCCGCACTCAGCTCACGGACCTCAGCAACGGTTTTACCCATTCCTTTTGCGAGATAGTCCCAAGCTGTAACACCGACAGAGGTTAACTGCATCATATCCTGAGCATTAACACGGCCTGCTGACTTCATCTGACCGAGCGCACGGGTGATGGACTCGATACCTGCCTCACCTGCACCCATTGCAGAGGTAACATTACCGATTTTCTCCATGTACTCCATAACATTCTCGGTTTCGATACCGTAAGCCATCATCGACTTAACACCATCGATAACGCCCTGCGTATCAAACGGTGTGGTTTTTGCAAACTCCATAATGTCAGACATCATAGAATTGCCTGCATCTTTTGAGCCGAGCTTCGTTTCAAAGAAAATCGTTGAGGTTGTTATGCTATCCGCTAACTGCACAGGCTCTGCAACTACGAGCTTTGTTGCAAGACCTGTAGCAACGGTCGCTATGAGCGAATTTATGCTGAATAGCATATTGTGTAGCTTTGTCAGTGGGGAAGTGAACCTATCAACCACGCTCAGTGTTGATTTCCACACCTTACCGGCAAAGCTCCTCGCCTTTCCGCTGACGTTGGTGATAGTCGATGATGCCTTATCCAAGACGGATAAGGTTCCTCTCCACGCCTTTTTTGCAAAAGCTGAGGTTTTAGATGTGATTTTTCGTAAGGTCGGTGTGGCATCGTCTTTTACGCCCACTTTAACCGTTGTCTTTTTCTTGTTAAGATTTGTTGTGGCATTGTCGATGTCTCTGATTGACTTTTTGACCTTCGATACACCGCTACTTGTCTTATCTTTGAATTGAGCAATGACATCAATTATTACGGACTCTTTTGCCATAGTCTCACCACCTTAGTTAATCACTCTTTTTTGCTCGAAAAATCTCTTACTACTATCGGTCTTTCACCGTCTACATAGGCAATTTCCGCAGAAGCAAGACAAAATGCCCTTACTCTATCCCACGAAACCTCTTCAAGGGGAATACCGAGAATTTCATGAGGATATTTCTGTTGATTTTGGAATATATAGTGCAAACAACGAGCGAGGTTGCTTGCATAAATTAGTTTTTTGCTGTTTCAGTATCGTTGTCTTCTTCTTCCTCGTTATCAAGGTCGCTGAAGCCGTAGCCACTCAATGTGTCGATAACATCAAGTACCTGTGATTTTTCACCGGGAAGTAAGACTTTGTCGATAAGTTCATAACCTTCCATCACGCCGAATTTGTCACGGAATGTGGGGTTATCCCAATATTTCTTTCTATCCTCAACGGTAGTTGCAAGGTAAATCAGATAGGACTGATAAATAACCTCGTTTACCTCTTTGACGATAGGGGGAAGTTTCTTGTTCATAGGGTTCGGTATACGAGTGCTTGCTTTCTTTTTCGCTGCACGGGCATCGTTACCGGTGAGTGCGTGAACGGAAAATTCAAAGAGCTTCACGCCATCTCTCTGAATGACAATAGGCTGAGTATTTTCTGTTATCAGCTCTGCAGCCTTAAAAAAGCCTGTGATATAATCAAATTCCTCATCTTTAGAAGTCACCGCATCCATCAATACGGCTTCTCTTGCCTCTTCTACTCTTTCTTTATTTGACATTGTTTTTTCCTCCTGATTTTCATTCTGACCTTGCCGATTTGTTCAATTAGCAAGGTCAGAATCATTAAATGTGTTTGTTGATTATTCGCCCTGAAAATACTTGAGAATTTCGGGAAGGGCGTTACCACGGTATGAGCATTCTCTCTTGACAACTTCGCCAGGAGCAAGGCCCATAAGTGTGTGTGAGCCATCGGGAACACAATCTCTGAATACCTGTCTTGACTCCTGACCGTCAATGTCGTTACGGTCAAGACAGCCCTGGAATGTGTACTTGACAACTTTGTTCTTGTTGAGTGCCTCGATAACGGGAATAACGGTAACATCATCTCTTACAACAAACTCGTTAAGAGTAATAGCTACAGTCACGCCTGTTGTTAATGCACCGATAAGGATTGAGCCGAGACCCTGAATATCTGTGTTTGTGTAGTTGAGTGTTGCTGTGAAGTTTTCTGCTTCATAGAACAGTACAGGATCGCCGTCACCGACAGTAATAAAGAGCTTACCGTCTTTACCTGATAAAACTTTGTTTAAAAGTTTAGCTGTTGCATTTGCTGACATATCTGTTTACCTCCTTGTTAAGAGTTTGTGCTGAATCTGAACTGATATTTCAGATAAATCTTCTCAAGGCTGTCGATGTCGTCTACATCGATGATGAACCAAGCAGAATCAGCACCGTGGGGGTTTTCAGGGTCTTCATAGAAGCTACCGCCTGCATGAAGCTTGTCTTCTGTAACCATTGCATTGATTACGCCCATACCCTTCTGAACAGCCTGAGCAATGCCGTCATTGTCGCAGTTTACCTTACCAACGAGAGTAGCAAGAGCCTCGTCAAGTCTTCTGAAAAGCTCAAAACGAGTAGCAACACGGCGGATTTTCTTCCAACCTGCATCTTCGTCAGCACCGAGGTTAACAAGGGTATTTACACCGCTGTCGAACCATACGGCACCGTTCGGAGAGTAAGAAGCAAGAAGAAGACCGCTTTCAATAGCTGTGCTGTATTCAGAGTTTGTGAAAGGAACGATTGACACAATGCCGGGAACGGTTGTGTGAACGATACTCTTGTTTGAAGGTGTGTTTGCGATTGCACCTGCAACGTAAGCAGCCATCTTGTAGCCGTCTACGAGAGCACCGTTAGCATTTCTGCCCCAATGACCGAAGTAGACATTCTTCATATTGTCACAAGCGATAGAAGCGGCGGTTAATTCGGAGAATGCCTTGTCTTTGTTTGTACCGCCCATAACAGCAGTAATCCACTTGCCATCATCATAAACACGGTCAACCCATGTTTTCAGAAGTGCCTGTTCAGCTGCGTTAACTGTATCAAGAGCGATGTGAGTGAAGTCGTACACTTCGAGCTTGTTGAATGCTTCTGTGTAGCTTGCTGTGGTGATTGCAGGGTCTGCACCGCCTGCAAGAGCTGTGAGGTCCTTGATAGGAACGATTGTGCCTTCACCTGCTGTAGCTGTGATGTAAGCGGATGAAGCAACGGCAGCAACGAGGTTTTCTACTTCGTTTACGCCTGTGCCGATTGCGAAGGGAATTGCTTCAAGCTGAGTTGTACCGCTGTAAACAAGGATTTCTTTTGAAGTATCCGCTACTTTGACACGAGTCTGCACCTTGATTTCTTTTGAACCGGCATATTTTGCTGTGATTGTCACAGCGGCAGTACCGCCTTCAGCGAGAATTTCAAGTGAAGCTTTTTCTGCTGCTGAACCTGATGTGTCTGATGCTGCCTTGTTAAGACGGATACAGTACACTTTCGGAGCACCGCCCTCTAAAAGAGCAATAGCGGCATCAACCGTTTTGCCTGTGCCGTACATAGCGGTAACAGATGAAATGCTCTCGTGTACGGTTACCTCGTCAAAAGGTCCCCACTCTGCCTGAATGGGAATAGCAACAGAGTTTTCTGTCACACCTGCTGAGGGGTTTGTACCACGATTAACACTTCTCTGATACACACCGGGACGGTTCATTGTTTGACCTGCCATATAAGTCTGACCCATAATAGTGCCTCCTTTATGCTAAGAATTTTTTGATAATGATTTCAGCTTCTGCGTAAGAGCATCTTGTCTTACCTGCTAATGTGAGTGCAGTTTTCACCATATCCGCTGTTGTGTTGAATTTATCAGCCATAGCAGCGAACTCATCAGCGGTATAAACGCTCTGCTGAAGCTCTGTAAGCTGTGGTTTGACCGCTTTTACGGTCTTTTTTTCTTCTTTTGTTGACATATTGTCACCTCAGTTTATTGGTAATGTTCTGAAGTTTTTGAACATCATTTTCCGGTCTAATGATGGGGTACGAGCCTTGCAGTGTGAGCTGTCCATCACGGATAGGATCAGATGCAGCATTCGCTGTCACACTGTGCAACATAAACTGTGTGCCGTCCTCAAACATTATTCTGCTTTTGAATGCAAGGGCATTGTTGACTTGCTGTACTAAGGAATTCTGTACATTTGTCGAGGGTGCCATAACGTGCATATTCAGATTGGTTTGTCTCCACGTACAGTGATAGATGCTTGATATAGGACTTTCTCCTAAACCACGGAAACTCCAATAGATGGCCGGATGCTCGTTTGTGGGTTTGAACACAGGTTGTGTTGCCGACACATTGATGATAGTTGCATTCGGGAAGAATGCCGCTGTCCAGGTGTTCATAAGAGCCACCGAGTCGGGAATGCCGGTGTTCTGTTGAGGGAATGCGAGGAGAGAGAATGTCACGGTTATACCGAACACTTTATGGTTCGGCTCTGTCTTGAAGCTGTCACTACGCTCCCACTTGGCAGCATAGGTCATACCATCAACAACAAAGAAATAACCGTCTATCAGCTCTTTCAGCACCTTTTCGATGTCTTCCGGGGTTACACTTTCGATGTTTTCCGGGATTTCACTTTGGATACCACTGCACATGACATCCATATACAGAGTGCCTGAGATTTTTCTCTCGACATTCCCTGTCTTATCGATGTCATATACAATACGGGAAAATTGAACACCGTCCCAACCTTTATCCGTATCTTCAGGAGCAATCTGCTGAAAGATAGCAGGCTCACCGTCATGTGTTGCAAGAAGTGAAGCTAATTGCTCACTCTTACACAAGTAGGGATATAAAACCTCTTCTATCATTCATTTTCACTCCTTACAGGTACGGTTCTTCGTAGATTTTGACGATGTTCTTCTTTGCCGTCTCAATGATTTTTTCTTGATACGGTCGAGCGGCAATCTTTCCGCCGGGTGTACCTTCTTCAAGGATTTCACCAAGCAGGTATTTCCCACCGGCTGTTCTTGCACGGCTCTCTATCTGTGCGTGGACTTCTAAGTTTTTGTCCCCTTCTGCATAAGCACGTTGATACCAAGAGTTACGGAACTGTCCCGTTCTTACAGCAGGTACTTCACCGGGAGCAGAAGCGGTGTAATATCTTCGAGTGTTAGGAACTCGGTATCTTCTACCGCTTCTCCTTCCACGGAGTACAAGGTTCTTGGCATTCATCAACTCATTGCTTGCTCTTGTGCCACGGCTTGCCATGTGTTTTTTTACATGGTTAACCGTTTCATTAACTCTGAGTTCGATTTCTATTTCAGCATTACCCATTCAGACCTCTCCTCTCTTCACAGTAGTACACGGTGAAGTGTCCGAGACCGCCGGGGTTACGTGGGGATCGCTGAATATAGAAATATCTTTTATCAAACACAAGAACATCATTGTCGACGGCTTTGTTGTCACCGCCGTACTGGACTATCTTGTGTGTAATGGGCTTTTCGGTCGTTCCCCATCGCTCAATCTCTTCCGGCGTTGCATCAGCAAGAATACCAAAGAGGAATCCGCTTTTAGTAAGGGTTGAGCATCCGGCACGACCTGTTTTTGATTTTCCTGTCTTGTGCTTCATTCGTGTAAACTTCTTGAAGCCTTGACCGGGTCGAAGGGAAGAACGAATCATAATGTATCATCCTTTCCTCGGGTTGCTGTGCATATCTGTGTGGAAATAGTACGGCTTTTGTGACATTTCCTTTGGCAAACGAGCACCGGCAGCGGAAGATGCTGCCGTCAGCTCTTTCTTGAGCTTTTCATACATCGCACGCCAACGTTCTGCACGCTGATTCAAGGAATAGGAAAGGCCGTCTACCTTTGTATCAACTTCAAAGGAGAGCTTCATCATAATCGCTTCAAGGCAGGTGAGTTTTGCAAACTTCCACTTACCTTCGTTTGCTTCAATGATAGCGGTGTACTCTTCGTCACTGAGCATAGCCGATAAGCCGACTTCCTCAATGACAGTATCACCAAGCTCAAACCTCATCTGATTGATGCCACCGTCCTGACACAGAATGGGGTTATATGTGTAGCAAGCTGACATTATTCATCACCATCTTTAGGTGTAGCTGTAAGAGCTTCGAGAGCTTCGTGTCTTTCATTTGCCGCCGCCTGAACGGTCTTTCTGCTATCAAGACGGTGAATCAGTGCGAGCTGACCATCGTCTGTGATGCCCTTAATCGCTTCAATGACATCCTCGGCTGTTCTCTGAAGAAGACCGATTACTTCACAAAGCTGTTCACCTGTCATAGCGACAGAAAGGGTTTTATCTTTGTTGATAACAGGAACGTCAAGCATAGCGGGTTTATCAGACACGATTACATCGTTATCTTTGGCTTCGATGATGAATTTTCTCTTGATGAGGAAAGCAATTTCCTCATCGGAGAGCTTTGAAACGTCAACCTCATCATCGATGATGTATTTTTTGCCTGCTATCGTGCAGGGTTTAAGTGCAGTAAACACGCTTATCACTCCTTACACACAGTCTGAAAGGAATACAGCAAGGTCATCACAAGTCTTCTTGTGGCTTGTAGCCATAAGACCTTCAATGAACTCTGAATGTGTGCCGGGTTCACCTTCAAACTGAATGACAGGAAGATACTGACCATTGCCGAGCATATCCCATGTGAAGGTGTAACCTGCAGAAGGCTCGTCAATAGCGGGTGTATCTGTTGCATAGCAAAGGAGAGCGGCTTTGGGGTCACAGATGAACTGCATATTCTCTTTCTGACCGAACTTAGCACTGTTGTAGGTTGAGCGGAATACAACAACCTTTTCAATGCCGAGCATTTCAGCGATGATGCGTTCGTTGATAAGTGCAGGGTTAGCTGAAGAACCGCTGTACTTGATACGCTCAAGAAGGTCACCGTTTTCCTTAAGGCCGTTGTAAGCATCGATACCAAGTGCAAGCTTGTTGGGAAGTCTGCGACCTGTTTCGAGCATATTTCTCTTGAGTTCATCAAAGAACTTGATAGGCTCGAAGTTTGCGTTGCTGAACTTGAGGAACTGCTTGTCTGTAGCTGAAGCATCTACGCCGGTGTATTCGTTGTTCCATACACCTTTCTTGAAGAAAGCATCAGCAAAGATGATGTCCTGATGGATGTTCATCTGCTCTGCGATAACCTTAACCTTTGACTTACGGGGATCAGATGCACCTGTGACATTACCACGCTGTACATCTGTCTGAGCAATCTGGTCGAGGCCCATAATAATCTGGTCAACGCCAACTGCGTATGAATCGGTTGTGCTTGAAACCTGGAAAGGCTGAACTTTACCGAACTGAGGCTTGCGCTGTACGTTGTCACGAGCGAGGTCTTCACGGCTGAAGATGTAGTATGAACCTGTTGAAAGTCCTACGGGAAGAATGGGGAAAATGCTCTTTGAAACATAAGCATCTGCTGCCTGGAAGAAAGCCATGCTCATATTTGTAAGAAAGCGGTTTTCACGGAATGCACCTTTTGCAATCTGTGCCTGGATTGCTGCGGGGGTTAAAGGATTAGTAAACATTGTCTTTTTCACTCCTTATGTGATAGTTACGAAGTTGTGTTCTTCCAAAGTGAATTTGAGTATGTAACGGATTCGCCTTCGGAAGGAGAAGTAATATTAACGTCGGATAAGTCGTTCAGTTGAAGTTCTTCGTTCTTCCACATATGACTTTCTTCGTCATACATCAGAACGTCACCATCATGAACGTCTGTTAACTCGACATTTGCCAGTTGTTCAAGCTCTACGCTTGGAAAATTGGCATCAAGCGCCGGTGGGACAATAGCCCTTAGCAACCTGAATAGTGATAACGTCGCCTGCCTGAGCAGCGGCTTCCATTGCATAACCGATAACGAAGTTGCCTGCAGAAGCCTTAACGAGCTGTGCGTTAGCATTTACTGCAAGAGGATCGCCTGCAGCGATAACACCGCCGGCAACAGCCATACCCATATCCTTAATCTGAATATCGAGGTCGTCGCCTTTCTTTACCTTGCCTACTGCATCGCCTGTTGTGGGAAGTGCGATGCCGAGGACTACTTCACCCGCTGTTGATGCAAGGACAGCATTGCCTGTTGCATCATACTTCACAGCTTTGAAGCGTACATCATCAATATCAGCACCTGCCTTGAGAGCAACGGTGGGGCTGTTGTTGATTGAAGCCAATAAGTAAGTTTTATTCATAGCGCATATACTCCTTTCTTGGAATGAGTTTGATTACATATTTTCGTACTCTGCACGAAGCACAGGGTTCTCTTCACAAGCCTTAACCATTGCTTCGTTAAAGTTGAGTGCAGGGTCGTTTTTCATGAAGCCTTTTGCGATTTCTGTGAGCTGTGCTTCAGCATTTGAGCTGCTGTCGCCGTGTGTGCTCTTGCCGATTTCGTTGAAGAGATTGCTCTTGTTTGCAAGCTCAAGGTTTGCATCGAGTGCAGCAACATACGCATTGTAGTTAGCTTCACCTGACTTCTTGAGGTTGTACAGAGTGTCTGCGATTTCTTCAGGCTTCTTGCCGAGCGGTGCGTACTTCTTAGCAAGGTCGAGCATTTCTGCTTTTGCCTGCTTCTCAATGCCTTCCTCGTAACTCTTCTTGAGAGCTTCGACTTCTGCGAGAGCCTTTGCGAGTGCAGGGTTTGTCTCTTCTGCAACGGGTGCAGCCTTTTCTGTGACTACGGGTGTAGGGTCTGCAACTTTACCGCCGATTTGGTCTTCTTCAGGTGCAGTCATACTTTTCTTTGCAAGTTCCTCGAATGTTGCGAGTTCTTCAGCTGTTAACTTGCTTTTGTCGATGTTATCGAAATTGAAATCCATGTTATCGTCTCCTTCTACTTTGGATTTATCAACGCCTTCCTGGGGTTCGTCATTGACACTAACGCCAACAAGTGCAGGAAAGAGTGATTGCATTTTTGTGCTGAACTGTGAAAGGGTTTCGTTCAGCTTAGTGGTTTTCTGAGCCGCTTCAAGGTCTCCGTCTTTGACAATGCTTTCAACGGACTCCGAGAATGCTCTCAGGTACTTCCACAGGTTCTCGTCTACTTCCTGTCGAGCTGTGATGTTATTAAAGGACATTGCATCCTTTTCAAACTCTTCAACGGGAAAAATGTTTGCACTTGACTTAAATGCATTGACAAGATAGCTCGCAAACTTCTCAAAAAGAGAGGTTTCCGCTGTGGGAGTATTGGCAGGGGGATTGGGGTCTGAGGGTGTAGCTGCGCCGTCTGCATTCTTATACAGGCATATGTGTGCATCGGGATTGGCACCCTGTTGGCAGAGGTCAACGCTAACTAATTGCCCAAGTTCGAGCTTTTGGCCCTTCTTCTTTTTTCCGCTCATTCATCCTCACCTCCTTCCAATGGAATTCTGCGACCTGTTCCTTCAATGGAGAACATCAGGTAATCACCGTTCTTTATCTTCTCCCAGGCATCGTCATCATCGACATAGAAGCCAATCCACCAACCCTGGGGTAAGATACCTTCCGGCAATCCCATAGCGTTCATCTTCTCGGTAGTAAAGACACAGCTCTCTACTAATCGAGCCTTGTTTCTCAGGCCGGGGTTATGTTCCTCTCCGCCGGCACGGAAGTTGAGGACGTAATTATAGGCGGCTTCTGCAAGGTTCTCAGGGTCGATAATATCGTCCTGAAGGTCTTGTATCTGCTCGCCATCAACACGGATAGCAACATTAGCCCATCCGAAAACGAGCCTTTTATCATTATCCGTCTTATAAACATAAAAATTCGGGTTTTCTTCTGTTTTGGGGCTGTTCATTTTCTGTAATGCTTCTGTAAAACTAACAGCTTTGCTCATAATGGAGTCACACCTTCTTGCTCTGTGTGTTTTTTTGAGGGTAAATAGAAAAGAACCGCTATACCCAACACCCCTCTATGCTCTTTTAAAAGGTGTTAGGCAAAACATGAAAGGAAATGTAAATCATGAAAAAAGAGGTGCACGGTATAGCGGTTCTTGAATTTTGTGGTGGAATAAAGCAGAAGTCGGAGAAAACATATGGAAAAAAACCGTCTACTAAATTATTCCATATTTAATTATATATCGAGATAATTTTCAAAATCAAGAGATTTTTGAAAATAGCCTGATTTTTGTCCTTAAAACGAGGCTTTTTGATATCTTGATATCATTTTTTACCAATCTTCCGCTTCTTCAAGCTCTGCGAGGCACTCATCGAAGCTCTTAGCGACATCTTCTTCAATGATGTGTCCTTTTTCATCGAGCTTCACATCACCGTGAGGCTTGAGCGGAGGGTCTTTGTAGGTGGGGATGAGGTCTTCATCAACGGGCGGTTCGATAATCGGTCTTTTCTTTGCCATTAGATAATTCCTCCGAATGGTTCTGTTTTGGTTGCTCCGCATTTGGAGCAGTAGTATTGTGTACCTGCTGTCACGGGACCATTAAACACCCAATTGTGGTCACAGCATATACTTGTGTCTGCTATGTTTGCTCTTGGGTCGGTCGTTGTTGTGGCGGATGCGGTCTGCTGCTCTCTGTAACAAGGACATTCCGCTGTAAACGGTGAAAGCACACGACCACATACAGGACACTGCCAACCTTGTATCAATCCATTTGCATTATACATTTGTTTCACTCCTTACTGTCTTGCTTTAAATTTACGATATTCTTCTTCAATGATTTCACCGACTTTACGGGCGACTTCTCTCGGTTCGGGGTTGTTTACATATTCAGACCACGCTTCAGCCACGAATTCACGCTCTTTCATCATGTTGCTGTTGTCCCAGGCGTAGCGGCTCAGTTTGTTGGTCATTTCACCCGGTGTCATACTCTTGAACAGCCTTGCAATTTCAACATTGTCCCAAAGGTCGAGCATATCATCAATCTGATGTCCGATTTCGTGGTCGAGTATGGATCGGATTGTGTCACAGCCTTGAGGGTGAAACTTGAAAACAACGTCTTCCTTGATTGAATTGAGGAATTTCTCACCTTGCCATTTGTCGCTGATGGTAACACCTTTGATTTTGCCTATCTTTGAACTCTGAGCATACACAGAGGACGATATAGGCGGTGCATACTTCTTGGTGATGTATTGCTTAACCGCTTTATCAAGCTGTGCCTCGGTGTATCCGGGGTTCACCCGCTTGAATTTATCCATAACATACGGATAAAGCTCTTTCTTTGCGAGCTTGTTACGGTTCTGACAGGTGCCGACAAAGTCAAAGTTGTCTCTCAGCTCGGGGAAACGCTTGAAGTTGTCGAAAAGTCCTCTGTTCCACTCGTTAGCTACTTCAAGGGATGTACCTTTGTAGTCAGCGTGGGGAATACCGAGAACATTCTGAGCGTACTCATTTGCCTCTTTGATGCTCTTTGCAGGAACGAATACATCTTCATCCGCTGCTTCTTCTTCGGGTTGCTGTGCAGGCTCTTCCGGCTGAAATACGGGTGGTTCTACTTCGATGTAGTTGATAGCACACATACAATGAGGGTGTGCAGGGGGACATCTCTTAATGAGACTGCCTTTGAGGTTGGTTTGAATATTGAAGTCCTCATCCATTTCGATTTCTTCACCGTCAAGGGCGTTACAGTAGGGACAGGTTCGCTCTGTATCCGCTGTTACCCACACCTTACGACATTTACCCATAAGGTTCTGCTCCTGTGCCTGCTTAACGGCGAGGAACTGTCCTTGATTGTAGGAAAAAGCTAACTCAGTACGAGCTATCATCTGTGCACGGTAGCGGTGTTGCTTGGCGCTGTACTTGATAGCCATTTCCTGTGCTTTCTTTTCCTTTACACCGTTATCAAGGAGCTTTTGGTAGTAGTTGAGGTTTGCTCTCGTCTGACGGTCTGTAAGGCCCACCATAGGGCGAATAACACGGCTGAGGCTATCTACATTCATTCCGTTCTCGCAAAGCTCTGTCGCCTGCCTGATAGCCGCTCGTAAGCCGTTGATTTGCTCTGTGGTGCTGTTGGTAACAAAACGGGCAGCATTGTCCATATTCCACTGCCTTACAGCCTCTGCTGTACCGTCAAAGGCAAACTGAGGATATTTGTTTTTCAGCTCGACAGCGGAAGCCTTGAATGCTTCTTCCCATTTCGGTAACATATGCTCCGCAACAAAGCGGCTGTATGACTGCTGCCACGACTCGACCATTGCCGATGTGAGGTCACCGTTGAGGATCGCTTCACGGATTTGTTTATAGGTGATAGCTTTCTCTTGTTCTCTCCACATATTGTTCAAGAACCTTGCAAGCCGTGGTTGGTTAATATCAATGAATGAGTAAAGCTGTCGGAGAGCTATGTGGTTGGCTTTGCTGACAGAGGGGTCATTATAAAAGAATATTGCCATCTTGCTTCTCCTTTATTGTTGAAAACTCTGTGGAAAATGTGTAAAAGTCACCGAAACAGCACAGAAACTATACCGCTACGGTACAGCAATTACACATCTTTGTCGTCATCATCGTCGGGGTCGGGGTCGTCCTCTTCGATTTCTTCATCATCGGGGTCGTCTTTGGCTTTCGGGTTCTTCCTGCCGCTGTTGACAGTAGGCTTTCCACCGCTTGCAGGGTCGTCACCTTCCTGCGGTACGCCGTAATCATATTCATCCTGTCTTTCAGGTAACTTTGCGACCTGTCTGATGTAATCGTCAATGCCTTCATCCGGGAACAATGCACCACAGCCGACCATATCTTTGATGAAGTTGCCGAGCTTCTCAAGGTCAGGCTCTTCAATGTCGCTGTGTACCATCTTCGGATAATCGGCGATGCCTTTGAAGTGTTCCTCATTGAGGTCAATAAGACGGGGAATGGCCTGGTTGTTGAATACCTCACAGATAGTGTCGAGGAAAGCACCGATAGCACAGGCAAAGAGCTTTGTTTTGTTACTTGAAAGAGCAAAGCTACCAACGGACTGCTGACCGAGGAGAATGAAGTCTGCCATTACGGTGGTTGCAATTCGTTTGTCGTAACGCTCAATGGTCTCATTGATGTCAAAGTTGCTCTTGGTTGTGGGTCCGAGGAATTCAAGTTTGTATCCAAACGGCAGAACAAGACCTGCTCTTTCATCCATTCGGATGCCGGATACGATTGCCTCTAAGCGGCTGAGAGCTATCTGCATTTCGGGGTCGTCTTTTGTGTCCCATATGTTGACATCTTCGGGACCTGTCAGAACGGGGAAACCTGCAAGACCACGCTCAATACCGATGCCTTCAATTTCCTGCAGACGTTTCTTGAACGCCCAGGAGCGATACGCACCACGGAGAATGGAGCGACCTTCGGGATTTGATTTGTTGCTCTTTGTGGTAAAGTGTAGGGCTTTGTCAATGGGGATCAGAACGTGTTCATACGTCGGGGGAGCGGCTTGCACCATACCGATAAGGTCATCGTATTCATCGTATTCCCACGCATACAGGGTGTCCTGACTTCTGATGGGGAGCTTACACCAACCGATAAGACCGTCATCATACTTACTGCTTGTACGGGGGTGCTTTGTCTTGCCGACACGTCTTTTGTAAACAATTTCGTGATAGCTCCATCCATAGGTGATGAATGAGAGTATCTCGCTGAGTGTATCCTGCCAAGTGAACTGCATATCGTGCATACACTCTTCAATGAACTCAGCCGCTTTCTTGTCAACTTCTTTTTCGCTTGCTCCCTCTACTGTGAATTCACAGTTACGGATAAGCATCTCAACGGCAAAAAGAATGGCATACACCATTTCATCGTTGTTTGCCATCTCCTTGTACACTTCAACGCCTTTGAGTCCACGAAGCTCGTGAAGGAACTCCTCAAAGAATGTACCGCTTATTTTGTACTGACCTACACGGCCAAGCTCTCCTTTGTTCTTGGGCATAAGTAATCACCTCTTTCGTTATTTTTTCCAATAGGATGTTTGTGTGTTACCGAGGTCACTCGGTGGCGGTGCTGAAACGTTGAATTTCATCAGCTCGTTAAAAGCGGATGAAGAAGCATCGACCATATCTTTGAACTTAGATTCAGGAAATGCCTCAAGCTGTTGAATATACATCTCGTTCCATTCACCGATAACAATGTCTACATTGCCGTGCTGCCATTGTGCTGCAAACGGCTCTGCTCGTGTTTCCTTGCTTCCGCTTTCTCGTTCAGCTGTAACAGAGAAGCCTGCAAGGAACTTGATGAAGTTTTCTGCCTGGTCTTTACCTGCTTGTCCCGGGTCTTGTGGTAAGCGGACTTTGTATTTGGACTTAAAGCGAGCTTTGTCCATTACAGCGGTTGCTTTGATGTGTTCACGGACACCTGCCGCTTTCAATCGCTTGTTAGTGACATCAGCCACCACAAAACGACCGTTCTTTCTTCTGCCGATGAGAACACCGGCTGTATATGCAGGGTCGCCGTCTTCATCTTCGTCAGTGGCTGCCAAGTCCCAACCACGCACCCAACGGACTACATCATTCGGTATCTCGGTCAACCATCCATCACTCGGTATCTGACTTCGTTTAAAGTACAGACCTGCAGCGGATTTGATTTTCCAGTTACCACGGAGTAGTCGCTCCTGCTCTACGATAGAGAGAGCAAGAAGGTTAGCCATATACCCAGGATCGGCTTTCATCAGGATTTGATTATCCTTGAGGCTTGAAGCAATGAAAGTAACAGATTTAACTGCCGCTTTGTCTTCATCTGTCTGCAGGTCGAATTTCTCCCACAGCTCCTCTTTGGTGTCGCCCCAATGGATGATGTTGTCTCGTCTTATCATGTAGCGGATTTTACCGCTTCTTTCGGGAATGGCATAGCCTGTGTCAGGGTCCCACCACCATTGAATGAACGGTGCGACCCAACTCTCTGCATCGGGGTTGCAGGTTGCTCTGACATACGGTTTAACACCGCAGGTCGAACGGTTACGGGAGAGCATATAGAAAAACTGATACTCTGTGAAGTGTGTCAGCTCGTCAAACTCTATCAGGCATATCTGAGAACCCTGCCATTTGTGTACCGCTTCGTTGTTCTCAAGGTGTGAGAATGTGACTCTCGCACCGCTCGGAAACCGCCACATCGGACGGGGTGACTTAATGGCCTTGCCGATGCCGTGATATATCTCCTGAGAAGTGTCCCACAAACCACCTTCATTGGTGACCTGGTTTGCATTCTGACGGAAGATAACAGCGCCGAACTGCCCGTTGTTGATGTGTCTGAGCGGCTCCATAAGGATGGCGTATGATTTGCCACCACCTGCAGCACCTAACCGCCATAAATCACGATGTCAGCGGGTGAAGACAAAAAAGCTTCCTGTGGTCCCTTCTGTGGTCTGATTTCAGGCATTGGCATCACCTGCCTCAAGCACAGCGTTCAACAGCTCTCTGAACTCGTCTTTGAGCTTCTGTGCCTCTTCTTCAAGTAGTTCATTCTGATAGCCGTATTCAGGGTCAATGGTTGCCATAGAACTCTGAAAATGGTCAATTAACGATTCCACAAAGGTTACAAGAGCTATTAAACTCTCATTCTTCATCTGTGTCACCGTCCCTTCCGTTGTCAGGTATGTAGATAGACACAGGGTTAATAGCTGCGCCACCGTCACGCTCTTCAATAACCTCGCTCGTATCACCACGGCTCAGGCGTTCAAGTTTGGATGCTGTTTCTACCCAGGCTTTCACATCCTGCGGAGTCAGTTCTGCCGCTTCCATCATACTCATTTTCTGCATAGCCTTAGTGAGCATCTGAACAGAGATGTTTGCGTGTCGCTTTCTCATTTTCTTGATGGCATCTATTTGTTCTTTCTGTGCAAGTCTCAATTGTTCTTTGTCATAAGCATCCGCTCTACTTACCCAATTGTACTGACTTGAAAGTGTGCCTATATGCGTTAAACTTTTGTTAAGGTCAAAAGCAACTTTACGAAGGCTTCTGTCATCTGTGTCCGTTTTCATATTCAGATAGTGTTGAAATGCTTCGTATTTTTTCGCACTTTCACCCGGTAATGGTTCCCACGGTAACGGCTCTATCTCCGTGTTTTTCTTCTTTGCCATTCATCTCACCGCCTTTCTCCGCTTGAATTGAAAGCAATTTATTTAATCCCTTTGATGCACCTTCTGTGTCACCTGAGAGGATTTGTCCTTTAATCGTTCTGTACTGCTGTCTTGTGAGGTTTTTTCCGTACTTTCTCAACTTCTTCAACAGCACTACTTGCATCAGTTGCATTGAGTAACACCGCCTTATCTCCTGTTAGTTCTTCGTATCTGTGAACGATTACATCCACATATCGAGGGTCGAGTTCCATTGTGAAGCTCACACGGTCAAGCTGTTCACAAGCAACGAGCGTTGTTCCGCTTCCTCCGAATAAATCAAGGACATAATCATTCTTTTTTGTGTTGTTTTGGATTTGGTACGAAAATAAATCAACGGGCTTCATCGTAGGATGTTCACCGTTTCTTGAGGGTTTATCGAAGTCGAGGATAGTTGTTTGACTTCTGTCTGAGTTCCAAAAATGGCTTGCACCGTCTTTCCAACCGTATAGACACGGCTCGTGCTGCCAATGGTAGTCCTGTCTGCCGAGAACGAGGCTGTTCTTTCGCCATATCAGGCATTGTCTTACTTTCCAATTGTTGTCCCTGCACGCTCCTCGGAAGTTGTATCCTTCACTGTCTGCGTGCCATATATAAAAAGCCGCTCCCGGTTTCATCACATTGTCTGCACACTTAAAAGCAGATGCAAGAAACAGCCTGAAGCTCTTATCATCCATGTTATCGTTCTGAATGGTCAGTTTTTCATCAGTACCGCCTTCGTAGTTCACATTGTAAGGTGGGTCGGTTATGAGCAGTGAGCAGGTCGCTCCGTCCATCAGCTTATACACATCGTCGGGGTCTGTGCTGTCTCCGCACATAAGTCGGTGCCTTCCTAATTGATAAATGTCTCCTCTTTTCGCTGTGGGGATCGCAGGCGGCTCTGCTTCAAAATCATCTGCATCTACTTCCGTGTAGCTCTCTGTCTCGCTTTCGAGTTCACTCAATAAGTCCGTCAACTCATCTTCTGAATAGCCTGTCAGCTCTTGATACTCTTCTTCCATCTCTGCAAGAAGCTCCGATAGCAGGTTTTCATCAATGATACTCAGTTCAGCAATACGGTTGTCAGCGATAAGGTCCGCATACTCTTCCGCTTCTGTACCGTAATTCTGATACTCAACAGGTACAACTTCCATTCCTGCCTCTTTTGCTGCTTCCAGGCGACCGTGTCCTTTCACGATAAATCCGCTCCGGGTACTAACAACAATCGGCATACGCCAACCTTGTGACGATATGATGTTTGATAACAATTGGATTTGCTCTTTTGGGTGTGTGTTCGGGTTCTTTGGATTGGGGATGATGCTCTCCAAAGGGATTATTTCATCAAATGAACAGAAAACGGGGATGTTTCCTGCCATTTCTCTTGGCTCTGCTTTAGCTATGTAAGGCGTTTGCATCGTCAAGGGTGAACTCTCCTTTCGTAACGGGAATGTTATTCCAGGAAAAGTCCGCTATAGGTATGTAAATATCTCATAATTCAATTATATTGAGATTTTTTAAGAAATTCAACACCTTATGGGACTTTTCCGTTATTTTTCTGCAAAAATGATGCGTTTTTGTTGGCAAATTTCCGTTTTTTAGCCGTTTTTCTTAAAAACTTGAGTAATTCCTTTGAACACGGCAAAGGCGCAAGGTAGGGCGATTCCGTTGCCCCACATCTTGTAAATAGCTCCGTCTTTGCCCGGCTCTTTCAACCATTTACGGATTTGATTGTCTGTCTTCGGCTTCTTGGCTCCTGTGACAACCTTCCGATGAGTCTCAAATACTTCTCTCCAAAAGACCATATCTTCCTCGGTCGGGTTCTCCGTCTCAGTTTCCGCTGTCCACCAATCCGGGAAACCCTGAAGCCTGCCGCATTCGAGCGGAGTCAAGCGGCGGACAATGTAATTACAATTGTCATTACTTTCTGCCACAACAACTTTGTGGGGATGTGCGACAGCATTCGGACCTTTTGCAACAATCGTCTGCGACTTGTCTTCTTCTATGCTGATGCCGAATTGAGCATTTTTCCCTTGATTGTAAGCCGCTCGGTCAAGAGAGTAGACTATGTTCTGTAACACTACCGGCTCTCCTGCGTGTGTGCAGGTCAATGTCGGGGATTGCTCGTGTGTCAGATTACAGGATGATTTCCCACCGCCCATATCCACACACACCACAGCTATGCCACCCTGGTTACAAGATGGATTTCCACCGCTTTGGTCGAGTGTTCTTGATGTATCCGCTTTGTATATACCGCTGCGTGGGTTCTCTGACTTCATCGCATTGCTGTCATACGAGGATATGCCATACGGAATAGGTGTACGGTCAATCAGAGCAGAAATAGCGTGGCGGTCAACCGTGTTCAATGTGAAGCACACATCTTCGTTTATTCCGCTTCCCTGTGGTCCGTGTTTATCCGCTCTGCCTATCATAGAGCCTTGAATACAATTCACCACAAATGGCTGATTGTTTCCGCCTGTTCCCAACCGTGCAGAAAGTGTCGGGGATAGCTCGAGGGGACCGTTGTAGCGGGAGTCATTGCTGTGGTTCTCATAGAGCTGTTGCTTATATGCCACAGCGTGCGGTTCTTCCGTGGTAAGTGTGGGAGAGATGTTCTCTGTGATGGTGGGCGTACAATGGAAGTTCACTCCGCTTCTCCACGCCGTTCTCCCGATGCCGTATATCAGCTCGGTATCTGTGCCTGTTTTTCTAAGGCTTCCTTCAGGATCGGCGGCAGCTCTTTGCCTCTTCTCTCCGCTCGGCGCAGTATTCCACTGCAGGCCAGCGGACTTAAATAATATTTCAGTGGCACGTTGCCCTCTAAAATCTGCGACAAGGTAGATGCGACGGCGGCGTTGGGGGACTCCCCAGTATTGAGCATCGAGTGTTCGCCAGGCGATGGAGTGATTGTCTCCCACGACCTCTCCTGCTTTGAGCCACTTATTGTCTTCAGGTTTAGGGATTGATAAGGAATTGTCGGTGACGGAGCAGATTTCTTCGAGGACCGTGCGGAAGTCTTCTCCCTTGTTTGAGCTGTAGGCTCCGAATACGTTTTCCCAAATGATAAAGGTCGGATGTGTTCCATTCGTTGCTTCCCTCATTTCTTTGATGATGCGTATTGCTTCTACAAATAGACCTGACCTCGTTTTCTCAAGGTCTGTTCCACATTGAGGGCATTTTTCTTCTTCTGCTGTGATTTTGTATTCTGCCTTGCATTTGCTGCAGGTGTTCAACATCCCTCTCCGCTTCCCTGCCATACTCATATCCTGACAAGGACTGCCGAAAGTGATGATGTCTACCGGCTCTAATTCTTTTCCGCTGAGTTCATTGATGTTCCCGTAGTGCTTCATGTGTGGGAACCGCTTTGAGGTTACTTTAATGGGGTATGGTTCGATTTCACTCGACCATATAGGCTGTACACCGTTTAACGAGGCAGCAAGGGGAAAGCCACCCGAGCCGTCAAACAGACTGCCCATTGTAAGAGGTTGGTCGTTCATAGTCTCATCCTTTCGGGGATATTTGCGACCTAAATGCAGAAAAACCCTATTTGCAGATAATTCAATCTTACAATAGGGTTCTGAATATTCGCTATACGCAGTTTTTTCCTGTTTTTTTGCACAAAAAAAGACCGTTTTTTCTTTCGTCCTGCCCTGCTTCTGAGTCGAAGTCTTACGGGAACACACGGAAAGCCGCAAACGGTCAGCGGAATATTTATTTGTTTATTTCATCGGGATTACGGCAATGCCGTTCTCCGTCTTGATGAACATCTCAGGGGTTTTGAACATCTCTTTGTACTTCTCAGCCATTTCATCGGAAAGGCTTAAGAATTCCTCGCTTTCAATCGGTGCGTAGCAGATGAAGAATGGTCCGCAAACAACGTCGATGATGTCACCGTTCTTGTTTTTAATTACTCGGTTCATCGGCATACCGCTGATTTTTCCTTCTTCGTTGCCTACGATGACGGCATCATCTTCAAAATGCATACCCATTTCAATGTATCCACCGACTAACTCTTGCATCTTTTCGAGCGTTTTGTCAATTTCAATGATTTTTGCTTCTTCGTTAGGTTCTACCATTACAACTTTCATTTTCTTTCACTCCTTATCTGTTTATCGCCCATTGTTCAAAGGGCAGGTGTGGTCTTCCTGTGGCGGCTATCAAAGCCTCTTCCATTCCGCAGCGGTCACAGACCATAATGTCTATCTGTCTGCTCCGTGCGTTGGTGTGGAGCTTCTCTTTCATTTCTCTGCCGCATCGGGGGCAACCGTATTGTGCCTCCTGTATTTTGGCGTACTCTTCAACGGCTTGTTTTGCTTCTTTGTTGTTCATTTTTGTTTCTGTTTCCTTTCTGTGTTTTTTCTGTGCTTAAATATTACCATTTTTATGGGAAAATTGCAAGAGATATAACAGAAAAATATCAACAAACATTCTGTAATATTTCTGTGTATTATGCCGAAAAGAAAAGGCGGTGTTTAAACCGCCTTTGTAGGGATGTATTCTCCGTTGTAGGTGATTCTTCCGAGGATTGTGTTGTAGTCGTCTACACTGAACACTTGACCGCATCGCCAATCCTCTTCCGTCAATTCAAATGTCTTTATATAGTCCTTTACTTCCTCAACCAATGTTTCAATATTTCCTGCGTGGTAAATCACTTGTATTCTCGGGTTGGCTTCTGTTATCTCGCCTTCGTCTATCGGCTGATAACAAACAACTGCATATTTGTAATCTCTCATCACTCATCATCTCCCTCTGCATCGGTTGCTTCCCAATAACGACCGTTGTAGGAAATGTATCCGATTTTCAAGTCTTCTGTTGCATCGTAAACTTCTCCGCCTGTCCAATTACCGCTACCGAGTGCATTCTCGCTGATGTACTCTCTCACTATCTGTTGAAGCTCCTCGATAGTATCAGCATATCCCATTTCAGGAGATACACCGTAAAGATGTTCGTATGGATTTTGTCCGTGGTCGATGTTGCCGTGAGCTGAAAGTGTAACTGCATATTTTTTGTTTGCCATTATAAATCCTCTCCCTTCACTATTCTGTACCCAACACAGAAACATTATAAACATATTTCTGTTGTCTTTCTGTATTTAATTTTAAAGGGATTTGTTTATACCGTCAACACATATGTTTACGATGTGGTGGCAAAGTTCATCCGGGACACGGCTTCGGTCCATTGTTCCTCTGATGCCTTGTGTGCCTCTTGAAGTACCTCTCGGCGCAGGTTGGTGGCAATCCGCATGAGGTCGGCACATAGGCTTAAATTGTGGGTCGGGATGGTTTGTCCATATATCTGTAGGCTTTTGTCTGAAGTCACCGTACTGACAATAAGTGACGGTGTACCGGGGAAGGTCTTTCAGGCACTCCATTTTTCGCATCATACCTCTTGGGTTCTCAATGAAGTAGTATGTAGGGGATAAGTCTTTGATGAGCTGTACGGTGTGTTCAAGAAGCTTCAGAGCGGCTTTTGACTTTTCCGTTTTCGGGGTGTTGCTGCCTTTCATCCAATAGTGGGGGATCGAAGCTACACTGAATGATTCGCAGGGGACCGATGCCCATATCACATCCGGGTGTCCGAACATACGGAGAATATCCTCTGCTGTTACTGTCATTACATCAGCATACAGGTCAATATCTTTAAACCGCCTGTCAAGCTCGATGCTAAAGGTGTCCCATCCTGCTGATTCAAAAGCAAGAGCTATGGAACGGGTACCGCTGAATAAATCTAAACACTTCATACTACGCCTTTCTTGATTAACCTAAAAACTTCAAATACATTCCGTATTCAACTCTGTACTGCTCGATATCTTCCGGCTTGAGGTACTTACGGCCGTATATCGGCTTCATGTTCTTCCAAACTCCCCAGGGTACTCTGAAGAAGTCTCTGAAACTGAAACTAACGAGAACAAAGCAGGTCGCTCCCATCTCCATCATTCGGTCGAGACACTTCTCCTGCTCACTGCTGACCGCTTCTCGTTTAATTCTGTCGGCTTCCGTGTGCTTAGCTTCAAAGCCTATTGCTCTGCCGCCTTTCAGAGTTCCTTTATAATCCGCTTGAGCCATTTTTTCAAAGACAGCGGTAAATGAGCCGTTCTTATTCTGCTTTGATATAGGTCTCATCGGTTCGGGGGTCTTCTCTATGTATGCCACGCCATCTATGTAATACTTTTCGCAAGAGGACTGAATAAGCCCCTCAAAAAGCTGTCCGTTTCTTCTGTTAACTGCTCCCTTGATTTGGTTCTGTACCTTCTTGCTCGGTGTGTCCGGGAGTAAAGTCTTCTTGTATTCTGATACTGTCATTCTTTCCATTTTGGGGTTGTATTCCTTTCTGTTTTGAGGTGTCCCACTTTTGTCATCTTAAATTATAGAGGTGCGTACAGGTGTGAAGTCCTTATATTAGGACTGTAAGTCTGCTTGCTGATGTTGATAAACAAACGAAGCAAAGGAAGAATAAATCTCCCTATGCCTTGTTTTTGGGGGTGCGTACAGGTGTGAAGTCCTTATATTATATATGGGCTTTAGCCTGTACCTATAGGAGCTTCTTCAGCTTACGAATATAAGCTTCTGAAATATTCATTTCTGCAGCAAGTTTACGATTTGAGTAATCGGGGAACTGTTGCATAGTCTGTTTTAATAAATCTAATTTGGTGAGCGTTTTGTCTTGTTCTTTTTGAAGATATTCAGACCTTTCAACTATCCCTTTATTTCTTCGGTACACATCTCTTTGATAGATGGTCTTTCGTCTTCTCTTCTCTTTTGGTCCAAAAATAGTGGACATTTGCTGTTGCTCTTCAGGGGAAATATCCAACCATTTAATGAGCTTTGCATTACTTATGTTATAGCCTGCTCCGGGGTAACCCTTGCTTATGGCTATTTGGTTTGCTTTATCATTAGAGCGAGCTTCATATGCCTTCTCAGCGGACTTAGTAGCTGACACAACTTCTTTTTTCTTAAGGGGAACGGAAAAGGTATTATTGAAATTCAAGGTCTGTTCTAAGGCTTCTGAGGGGTCATTGGTGAAGCAACAGCTCCAATAACGATATAAGAAGCATAGTGTTTCTCTGACACCCTTTACATCACCATTCCTCAACTCTACTAACTTAGTAATATCAAGTAAGCGGTTGTGATGAAGTGAATAGATATTGAATAGGTGAATAACCTTCTTTTTTCTTCCCTTTGTCTTTGGTATGTTCTTTCTTTCCACATAAGGCTTCAGTTCCGGGAGATAATCAAACTGAATATCCCTGAGAGCGTATCGGTGTTCGTGTAAGTACTCAACACGGACATCTGAGTCATTCTTTGAGTTGACCGTTCCTGCAAGTCTGAACACTCTCGCAGCATCTATGGCACGAGGATCGCCTCCAAGTGTTTCAAGCTGATTTAACAAATAATTCTGTATTGCCTGCCACAGCGGAAGTGCTTTATAGGGTACAGGGTCAATGAGCCATATCAAGACGATGCCTTGTCCCGAAAAAATAATCAGATTAGGCTCAGGAATTTTCTCTCTGAAGTATTCAGCCTGGAGCTTACCAAGTATCCAGGACGGGTCATAGTTGAATATATAAAAATCAAGGTCGATATAAAGGGACTTGAGTTGTCGTATATTCTCAATGCTTCTGTTCGGACGGTAGAAGGTGTTTTGTGAAAAGTAGATGTCTTCTCCCATCCATTCAGTAAGATGCTCTGCAAGCTCTTCAGGGCGGTAATGATATTGACGGAATTTACCCTGTTTTGTTTTCTTACAGAGTGTGACGAAGCCGTCACTGTTTTGCGGATTATGGTGAAACAAAATATGATGTGTTGCTTGTGTAAGTTTTTTTGCTACATTCATGTTTTTTTCTCCTTTCCCATTGGAAAGGCACTTAAAGATGTGCTATAATGAGGAAAACATTTTAAAAAAAGCTGTCAGTACAACACTGTCAGTGCCTTTCTCTGAAAAGCTCCCGTCAGGCCGCCAAACCATAGGGGAGCTTTTTCTATTTCTCTCATTCTATCACTATCAGAAAAAACATTCTACAAAAACGGCAATTTTACGCAGTTTCGTATATTGGGAATATTGTAGAAAAAGTAAGCGGTTACACAGCTCGGTCCTCATCTACCCATTTGAGGATGGTTTTGTAGTGGCTGATATTAGGAGCTTTGCCGTCTTTCTTTTCACATTTGAGGATGAAGTTTGCCATTCTTTCCACATAGGTGTCAAACTCGTCTTTGGAAAGGATTTCGCAAAGATGGTCGAATTGTGCATCGGTCATCATTACCACGCCCCTACCGAGGGTGCCACCGATGAGCTTCAGCTCGTTTTCACCGTCCGCCGCTGTAGTAGTATCATTATCAGTAATTAATCCATCAGTAATTGATATATCAGTACTTGATTTATCAGTATTTAATTGTCTGCTGTTTTCCGTATGCGGTTTTACCGTATGCGGATTTTCTGTATGCGGTGAATCCGTCTGCGGTTCTTCGTATATGTTGTATTCGTAACCGAAATGACCGTTTTCATCTCGCTTCTGTACACGGATCAGATAACCGAGCTTTTCGAGTTCGATAAGAGCTGAACGGATAGCGGTTGCTTCTTCTTTACATATAGCAACAAGACCGTTGATTGAATAATCCCATGTAGGTGGTAATGCAAGCATCATAGATAACATTCCTTTTGCCTTTAGGGACATATTCTTATCTCTTAAATGAGTATTGCTCATCACCGTGTAATCTTCTGTTTTATGGACTTTAAATGTTGGCATCTTCAGCACCTCCTACCTTCAAGCCATGCTCCAACAAACCAATAGCCATATACTCATACTTACTGATGCCGATGGTTTTCTTGTTAACCAAGTATTTATAATCGGTTTCAATAGTCTCTATCAGACTTGAGAGTATTGCCACAGCTTTATCTCGTTCACTCTTTTGAAAAATGTTGTCAATCAACAGTGTCATATCTTCTCCGAAAATACGATATGTTCCGTCCATCATTTCTTCTTCCCTCCCTTTTTCTGCTTCAAAAACACCGTTTTGCGGCAATCAAGCCATACAGGGGGTTGAGTATATCCGCTTAATACAGAAAGCCATACCTTGCCGTAAAACAGCGCAGAAAGCCTCTGTTTGAAGCTGAGTTTCCAACAAGAAATACATTCTCTACCGTCCGTATGCACCCAAAGGGAAGAACATTCTTCATCGGTCATATTTTCCGGCTTAGAAAGGTTCCTGTTTGCTTGTTCAAATTTTATCGGATTCATCGCTTATAATCCTCCTTAATAAAAATAATCTTTTGTCTCTACATACACGGTTTTTGCAACCGTACAAGACACCGACTTGTCCTGGTCCTTCGAGGTCGATGTTACTTCCGATTACATATTTCGTAGGATCGGCGCAGGTCTTGCAATCCGGGACATCGGTTAAATCAATCAGTATTCCCATTGCTTACTCCTTAATAAAAAATATCGTCGAGCCATTCTTTAAAACGGTCATACAAACTGAGCTTAAAGTGTTTGCAGTAGGTATAATGCTCAAGGCACTTATGCTTCTTGATTTGACCTGTAATTTCACATTTACGATAGCCCTTGAGATGTGATTCTTTACAAAACATACATTTATTCGGCATTCTCTGCACCTTCTTTCCTTTCACCGAAACTGCAAAAATCGGTTTCCCTTGTGATGTTCCTAAATTTTTTACAAAAATGAAACTCTAATCTTTTGCAGTTAGTAGCATCAAAGTCTGTATACTTTTTGCAATCCTTACACCTGACAACCTCGGCCACATCTGCGGCAGGAAAGCGTTCTTTGTTTTGTATTGCATCGATTATTTTTTTTGACACACACATATTTTCAAGCCACGCTATCAACTTTTCACGCTCTATGTATTCAGGCATCTTTTGAACATAATGCTGACCGTAAGTCACACTACTATCCTGCTTCGAGTTTGAAACCGTAACACTATTACCTGGCTTAATGGTTACCTTTGTACACTTTGTTTTTTCAGACATTGTTTTCATCTCCTTTCAGTAGTTCGGGGTTATCGTGTATGTTGCCGATAACTTCAATTTCTGTATCGTCATAGCTCCAATCTAACCACGCTACGGGCGACATATCTCCGTCACAATGTTGTAAATCTACGCAAAAAGGGCAAGCGTCTATTGAATAAACTTTTGAAATATATTCTTCTTCGGGGACTTTCTTTTCCTGTTCACTATCCCACCCGAAACAATATCCAATTCTTAAAATATCGTCCTCAAAAATCTTCTTGCCGTTCTTGTCGGTTATGCCTGTGTATTGACCTACGGTTTCAGGAATAACGGGGTAAATATCAAGCCTCTCGGCAGATAACGATATAATAGCAGGTATAATTTCAAGTGTATCTTCATCAAAAAACGGTGCATAATATCCGTACACCCATTCTTTTGTGTTCTTGTGTTTTCCTCTGAACTCAATAAGGCGATTGGTTTTAGTAATGTTTTCAAGTCCGTTTTCAAAGATTTTTTTTGCTTCTTCAGTTGTCATTCTCAGCACCTTCTTCCTCCAACAGCTCAACGTCAATACACAGCATTTCCTTGAGGTTTTTGATTTGCTCCGGGGTGGGTTTGATGAAGCTGCTTTTTACTTCATCGGTTAGGGTGAGGTGGATGCAACCGCATAGGGTTATTTTTGCGATTGGTTTTGGTGGTGGTGGAAGCCATTGACCGTTATCTAAAACCATACTCGCATCTAATGTCTGTAGCCTTTCAAGACAAGGCCGAGCGTTTGCATAAGGTTCATTACTCATTGTTTATTCTCCCTTTCAAAGGTTCTTCGTAGAGGGGGACACTATCCATTTCCGTTGCTCGAATATCAGCATCCAGGACAGGGCCGATGTTGGCTACGGGTACATTCAGCATTTTTACAAGCACCCATTTCCCAGGAATAGCGGGGTTAGGATCGAGTGCCTGCACGTCTTTTAAAAGTCTGATAGCTTCTTCCACTACTTCAGATGATTTCGTGAGTTCACATTCTTCTGGGGCCATAGGACAGTCCGAGCAGGATAAGTCGATGTTGTTTGTAGAACAAATAGCCACAGCTATTAAAATATCAAGTGCGTTTTTCATATCCATTGTTTATTCTCCTTTTCCATAACTCTTTGCGGCTTCTCTTTCTGTTTCCTCTGCCTCCTCCCATCGTTTTACGATGCAGTCTCTGCAGGCGTAGATTTCATTCGGACAGTAATCACATAAGTCTAAGCCGTTATTGCGTGCTACTTCGAAAATGGCTTTGAAGTCGGGAATGTTGATTCGTCTCTGTGGTTTCAAGGCTTCGAGGATTGCTCCGAGGTAGCCTGAAGCATCCCAATCCCCGTATATGGAGTGGATATTAAGGTTCAGCTCTGTAGCATTCTCGTCAAACTCTCCAACGGCGACACAGCAGCCGTTCTCATCCGTACTGAAGGTTGCATTGCTTTGTTCGATAACATTTCCGTCTTCATCGGTTTTCTTCATACCCAGGTCGACGTTTCCTTTTGCGATAAATAACATTTCTTATCTCTCCTTTTTAATTTTCTCTTCCAAATAGGTTGGGCATTTCGTTTTATCTGTTTCATAACCAACACCGTACTTATTGTAATTAGGGCTGTTTTTATCCATAACTTCTTTTTGGGTATAGCCCGAACAGTCGATACAGGGCTTACAAACTTTCGTGCCTCTGTACTCACACTTGTAACAAGCACATACTCCGTTATAACAAACGTCGTAAATTCCCATTGCACTCATCAGCTCTCACCTATCTTTTCTTTTACAAGGTTGCAAAGCAACTTAATCACATCGTCTTCTGATACGAAGTGTTCGTCATATTTTTCAAGATAGATTTCTTCTAATTTTGGAAATTCGTTTTCAAACCTCTCCGCAAACTCTTTGACCGCTTCGGCTTCTGCTTCATTACAACAATCTTCAATATAATCAGTTACAGCAGACTCCATAGTTCCCAATGGATAGGTGCTTTTTGACAACTTGCTTCCTGTTGCATGACACAACAAACATTCCAACTTCTCCTGTGTTTCTTCAAGTTCTTTTTTTGCTTCTATGAATCTTTGATTTGACCTCTGTGATATTTTAATTGCTTTTTCCAACTGCTCTTTCGTATGTTCATAATACTGATTTGTAGTAATGACATCGCTCTGAAGCTGTTTATTTTCCATTTGCAAGGCTTCAATTTTTGCTGATGCCTTACCGAGTATTCTTTGGCTGTCACGAAGAACGCATTTAAGAAGTGAGTCACCGGGGTATTCATCCTCAGCAAACAACAATTCTTTTAATCTTGCAGTATAAGCAAGCCTTTCTTCCTCAAAAGTCATTTCTCGTTTGCATCCGTTGTCTGTCATAATTTCATTCCTTTCTTCAAATAAAAAACCTCTGAATATATCAAGGTTACGGCTCGATATATCCAAAGGCCAGGTGAGGGGATGGTCATAGTATTCAATTACCGCCATAGGTTTGACCGTAACTTCAAAACTATGACCGTTAATATAATATACCCGTAGGGGTATATTTGTCAATATGTGGAATTGTTAATTTTTTGTTTCCACGTTTCCGCTATACATCCGTCTACGGCATTATTCAGGAAATCGATTGAAAAGTCGCATTCCTTGTAGCCTTCACGAATGATGCTGTAATAGTAAACGCTCGGCTTTCCTATCGGTTTGCCTTCGTTCATAATGTAGACCATTGCTTCCAGGGGATCGCCGTTCAGCTCGACCGTGACATTTTCTTTGCGGTACAGGAAGGGGAAGCCTTCGTATCGGTCAAGGGCAAGTTCACAGCGGGGTGTAATCGACCAAAGCAGAACGGGAACGCTTGAGCCTTCCTTCGGTTCAATGGTCGCTACGGCTGATTCTCGTCCGCCTCTGAAGAGAAGCTCATAGCCTTCGAGGGTTGCTGTGCCGAGTATTTCGGCATTGGGACAGCGGATTGCCATCTGCTCCTTATTGAGGTTGGAGCCGTAGGCAAGATAGATTTTTCTTTCGTTTGTGTTCATAGGTTTTACATCCTTTCATATTTTTGCCGAAAAGGGGCTTTTCTGCCCCTTATTCGGTTTTTGGGTAAGTTTATGCCGCCGTTGTACTTTGGACTCCGTATCGCCAAGCAGCGGAGCCTGTGAGGTGGGCGGTGAGGTGGTCTCGGCAGTTTTTGAATTCTTCACCAATCAAGCCGATTCGGTTAAGGTAGGTTCTCATTGCAAACTTTTCATTTTCGGTTTGGGGTTTTCTTGAGCTTGCCGCTGTCTGAGTGAGTGCTTGGTTATTCAAGGCAAGGGCAAGGACTATGTAAGCTCTGACTTTGCCTGCGTGAAGTTCGCTGTTGAAGCCTCTTAATTCAACCGTGTGGTTGCCGTGGAAAAAGCTGTGAAGGTTGAGGAAATGGTATCGGCTTTGGTGGTAATGGGTGCTTCTTGAGCCGTAATAACCGTCGTACCAAATGTTCTCGATTGCCTGAAGGCTTTGGGGTCTTTTTCTTTTGATGGCTTCCACAAGGGTTTCATCCATCTTTTTGCAATATCTCATTCTTGCAGGGTTGATTTGAAGGGCTTTGTAGAGAAGGTCGTTTTTCGAGGAAATGATGTTGATGAAGTTTTTGATGCTTCTTGCATCGTGGTCTGCACCGTTGAGGTGGATGTGGATACCGCAGGAGTCGTTTGCAAATGCTCCTGCCTTCCTGAGCTTTCTTATCAGCTCCTGAAGGGTTTCAATGTCCTCTCGGTAGGTAAGAATGGGGCTTACCAATTCAACGCTGTATTCGCCGCCTGCGGAAACCTTGCTACCTCTTACTTTCTTTTGACAGCGGATACTTCCGTCTGATACGAATTTCCATCTGCGACCGTTTCTGTCGGTTACTGTATTGTTGCAATCGGCTCTGCCGCCGAGGTGTTCTGCAGCAACTCTTGCCGCCTGGGTTCTTGTGATGCCTGTGAATTCAATTTCAATGCCGAATTTCTTTGTTAACATGGTGTATCCTTCTTTCGTTTTGGTGACACCATATTAACTCTTAATGGAAATTATATCCAGATGTAAAACGCACAAAGATAAAGTATTTTATTGTGTACTATGCCGGGAGAAATTACTCCTCCCGGCGGTGTTTTTTTAATCGACTCTGTTCGGGTACAGCTCGTGTGTACCATTAAGCAACTTCTGTTCTTCCTCGCTTATCGGATAGCCGAGCTTTTCAAGAAGGCTGTACCAACGCTCAAGAGCGTCGTTTTTCTGATATTCTCCGTGCCAAGTGTAGCATCTTTCTTCTGCATCAAACATTTCAAACAGCATAGTAAGAAGTATTGCATAGGGCTGTTTCTCGCAAAGCTCAGTGTATTTGGGAAATTCATAAAGCGGAGTATCGAAGTCTTCTTTAAACGTATCTATACTCAGTAGTTCAGCAAGAGTTTCATCGTCAACCTCTAACAATCTGTCTATTGAAATGTAGGTGAGAAATTTCAGAAGCTCCGGGAGGTCTTCCTTTTTACCCGTGTAATTCTGTACAAATACCCTACGGGTTGTTCGTGCCACTTCGTTTGCTTCTTTGAGTTTGCTCACCTTTTGCACTCTTGCCGCTTCCTCTTTTGCCTTTTTTTCAGCCTGGGGATCTGACGGCTCATCTTCGCCTTTTTCCTTGAGCAGGTAAATATAGGTGTTATTCTCAATGTAGTAGTAATAAGCGACTTCGTTTGCATCTTTGGGGGTAGTAAAGGCGGCGTCCGGGTCATTACCCATATAGAGGCAATAACCGACCTGCTTATATTTGCTCTTGTCTTTGACCTGAGTTGCAAAAGAATTAAGAAGCTCCATCCATCTTGCCTTGAGTTTCCTTTTCTTTTCAGTGGTAATGGCGTTGTTTAAACGATAATTGAACTCACTTGTACCTAAGTGTTCAAGCACTTCATTTCTGAGGCTCACATCCTCTATCTGTTCGAGCTTGACATAATCGGAGAGGGTTGCACCTCTTTCCGCTGACTTCTTGAAATTCTCTGCATCAAGGTCAAGGAGCTTTGTTCTACGGCGGATGGTGGTTTCTGATAAGCCTGTCTTCTTGGCAATGTCGTGTACGCTGTCGCCCATATCAAGAAGCATCTGCATTCCTTTGGCCTGCTCGTACACGCTCAAGTCTGCTCTCTGCATATTCTCAAGAAGCATCATTGAAATCTGTGTTGCTTTATCTATATCCGCTATCACGCAGGGAAGCTCCGTCAAGCCTGCCTCTTTTGCTGCCGCTAATCGTCTGTGACCGATGATAACGGTGTAGCCGTCCTTGAGGTCCTTGTTATTCATTTTGTGCTGAAGCTCTGCGGTGGGGTTTGCGTTGTACTGTTCGGCTAAGACCTTCCACTCTTCGTGTGTCTGTCTGTGTCCGGGAACAATGAGGAGGTTCTGCAGCACTCCGTTTTCTTTGATGCTGTCAATCAGCTCGGTAAGGTCACCGAGGTCTTTTCGGGGGTTGTCAGGGTGAGGGTAAAGTTCATCAATGGGGATGTATTCGAGGGATTTTTCTTCATCATCGTCAAAGATGTCGTAGAAGTCAGCGGTACTCTGTCCTTCATTTATTATCTTACTCATATTTTACACCTACCTTTGCGATTTCGGGGTTTGTTTCTACAACTACGGGTAACTTAAGTCTGAATTCAAGAAAACCTTTCTGTGCTTTGAGCATTGTGTTATCTGCCTTCAGTGAACGGTTTTCTTCCATAAGCTGACGGTTGAGTTTTGTCAGCTCCTCGTTCTTTTCTTTCAGCTCCCCGATGATGTCGAGGAGCGTGAAGATTCTTTTCAGTTTCTTTACTGCCATAATTCTGTTTCCTTTCTGTTTTAAAAATGGTTTGTTTCTGTATTAAAACGGTGTATCGTAATCCTCATCGTCTTCCAGGTCCTCAAAGTCTGCAGGAGCGGCGGTCGAGAAGCCTGATGCGTTGCCGGGAGATGTTGCTACAGGAGCCGAGCCGTCATTCTTGCTACCGCAGAAGCTGACTTCACGGGCGACAATTTCAATGGCGGTTTTCTTATCACCGTTGCGGTCTTCATGGGTTCTGCTCTGCAGGTTGCCCTGAATGCCAATAGCAGAGCCTTTGGAGAAGTATCTGCTGACGAATAAGGCTGTGTTTGCCCAGGCTACAACCGTGAAGAAGTCCGCTTTCTGTGCGTTGGCATCTTTGCTGTAGGGGCGGTCAACGGCTATTCTGAAAGTGGCTACCTCAGTACCGCCGGATGTGGTTCTCAGTTCAGGATCGGCTGTAAGACGGCCGACCATTGCTACTACGTTTAAGCTCATTCTGCTGTCTCCTTCCAATCCAAAGCCTGACCGCATTCGTCCTCTTCGCTCCCTTCTGTGGGTTTATTCTTGAAAAGGGCTGCATTAACTATACCGCTGATAAGGAAAGGTGAAATTTTTGCAAACCCAACCATTGACTGTATAATACATCCCAATGCTGTTAACAACTGTTTTGGAGTTGCGTTGAGTGAAACGGCTATGTTCTCTCCTTCCTGTTCTGCTTTGATGATAAAATCTTCTGAATCCATTTTTTCAATCGCTCTTTTGACCTTTTCAAAGGTTTCTTCGTCAGCACAACGAAGGACATAACCTTTCTCTTCTATAATTGCGGCTTTTAAATCCATTATTTCTTACCTCTCTTTTCTTTTTTTGCGAATTTTACTCCGGTTCTTACAGCGGTGTAAATTCTGTCCTTTTTTATGCCGTGTGTCAGTAAATCTTTGATGATTATTGCAAGAAGAATCATTAAGTCAGGTTCACTGCCGTGGTATTCGCATTTGGCATTATCGATGCTTATTCTTTCACCACGAATGTAGGTCAAAGGGAAAGACTGTTTTTCCTTGTTTTCCATAGGTTAATTCCTTTCTTGGTGTTGGTGAAGGTACACATATTCACCGCTGCCGATGTTCTCATAAACCCACGCATCGCATTGCTCTTTCGACAAGTGATTTCTTGTTGCTCGAATCTCGTAGACAAATTCACCGTTGGCTTTCTTCTCGCTTATCCGCTTGTTGATTTCCTCTTCCTCGTGGTTTGCTTCCACCAGGTAAAGGTCATAATCTTTTGCGGTGATGCCTGCAAGTGTGCTTGTATCCGTTGCATAAAAGGCTTTTTCTTTGCCGAAAAACAGCCTGTATCCGCAGTTCGGTACATCGTGGTACAGTTTGACAGGAGAAACCTTGAAAGCCTTGTAATCGTAAATTTTGCCGATTTCAAGCACGTCAATGTTTCGTTTTGTTATTCCTGTTTCTATAAGAGGGGTAACAAGCCATTCACAGCAGGCAAAGCGGAGTGTGGGTCTTGCTTCCGATAAAAGTCGGAGCGTGGTTCTGTTGAAGTGGTCTGAGTGGATATGTGTGAGTAGTACAATTTTTAAATCTTTGTAGATTTCTTTTAAGGCTCTGAAGGACACGCCACAGTCGATGAGGATAATATCATTGAGAACTACAGCGTTTCCCTTTGAGCCGGTTGATACGATGTTGTAATCAATCATTGCAAGCTGTCCAGGTCGACCTGTTCAACAACAGGAGCATCTTCGGGTTCAGCTTGAATGATGAGGGGGTCAGGACCTTCGTCAATGTCAGGTGCCTCTGTGATGAAGTCGCCGTTTTCAAGTCTGATAGTCTGTGAGTCTTTCTCATAGGCTGTTACCATTTCTGAAGACATCGGACAACCGCCTTTTGAGATGAGCTGTCTTATCATCGTCTTTTTAGCCATATCATCAAAGTTCTTGTACCAAAAGGATGAGTATCTCCACATCTCTTTTTCGGGTATTTCACCGTTGATAAGTTTGTGGTATGCATCCATACTGAAAGCGGAGCTGTATGTGTCAGCGTGGGTTTCCATCTGCTCACGGCTCCAATACATCGCCTTTCTGAAGCCGTTTATCAGCTCATAGAAAGCATAATAGCCGATGGTGCGTGCAGCGTTTCTTTTGTTCCAATCTTCAATGAGGATGCAATCGATTTCTTCATTGAGGGGATCGAAGTGTCTGAGTTCACCCTCTTTGATTTCGATAACATTTATCTTCTTCAACTGACCGCTTCTCATTGCAAGCTGCATATATCCCTTGTAGCCAAGAATGAACTGTGCTTTTGTTGTTTCAGGAACAAGGATATTGCCATTTCTATCTTTCTTTTCCTTCGTCTTGAACGGTACAAGGTAATACTGACCGAGCTGAGGTGACGGATGCAGATTAAGGCTTTCACCTAAAAGAGCGCCTGCAAGAATGGTTCCTGCTTCACATTCCTGAAGATTGGGATTGACCGCAACCGATGAAGTGATTGTTGCCACAAATCTTCTTGCTCTGTCAGGGTCCTTCAAGGTGTTGTTTATAAGTTCCTGGTACTTAGGTGTTGTCATTGCAACAGAAAACTTAGGCTTCTGTTTCTTTGTTGTGAGATTAGAGCTGCTCATATTCGATACCTTCCTTTTCCATAAATGCTTTTAATCTTCTGATTTTATCAAGGTCATCAGCAACCGCCATAAATGTAACTGAATATCTTTTTGCAGGAGTTGCTGTGGGTTCTTCAACTGTTGGCGGTGTCAGAGCTTCAGCTTCAGCTTCAACTACAGCCTCAACTTTTTCAACTGCAGCCTGCTCCGCTTCCTTCTGAGCCTTGAGGCGTTCTTCTATCTCTTTGGCTCTCTCGATAGCCTTGTATCTTTCAACAACTGTTGTAATCGCATTTGATACATTCAAGCTCTTTTTGTACTCAATGAGAATTTCTGTCTTGTGTTCCTGTGTTTCAATCAAGTTCAAGTCTTCACAAATACGGTCAACAAATGCCTTTGCCTGCTCCTTGAGGCTCTTCTTTGAAGCGGTTCTTGTGACATTAATGTTTGCATTTTCAAAGGTAACAAAGTCAATGTCCTTGCTTTCCAGGTACTCATAGAAGTAAGCAGCAACTTCCGCTTTCTTTGCTTCTTTGAGTTCGGTCTCAACCTCGTCAATTCTTGCCTTCAGCTTCGCATCAGCGGGAGTGAATACATTTGTGACATATTCCTTATAAGATGCTTCAAAAGCATTGTAAGGGGCAAGTACGGTGTTTTTAACCATCTTTCGGGTGTCTTCAAGCGCCTTGAAATTTTTGTTAAGTGCTGCTCTTGCTTCTTTGACGGCTACCAATGTTTCCTCGGTGCATACAAGAGCAAGTGCATCTGCTACCTTCTTTTCTGTTGCCTGCTTGATGGTCTTGAGATGTTCCTCGATAACGGGGAGCTGTTTGACCACGATGAGCTGTGTCTGTTCGTTCATTTCTGAGTAATCTTCCTTTCCATGTTCATAGATGTTTTTGATAGGGGGTATGGGGTCTGTAGGAGTCTTAATCATTACTTAACACTCCTTTTCACGATGATGTCTGCACACTTCTTGCAAACGGGAAGGTTCTGTACGATGAGGTAGTCTGTAGGTTTGCCACAAAAAGTGCAGCTGTTCTCTGTCTTGGTGATGATGACTTTGAGACCGTCTAATTCAACGTTGAGCTCGTCACCGGCTTCAGCGCCGAGAACCTTTCTGATTTCCTTTGGGATAACGATACGACCGAGGTCGTCTATTCTTCTTTTTGTCTTCACGGTTTACACCTCCTCTCTATAACCAATTCCTTTGAAATTGTAATTGCCTTTTTTAATCTCTGCACGGTCTGCTTCAAGAGCTTCCTTGTAGTCGGGTCTTTGTCTTTCCTTAGCTTTGCAGTCCATACAGATGCAATCAGTATTGAACATTGACATTGTCCTCGCACCCTTTATCGGTTGGCGGCATCTGTCGCAATGTGTTTGATGTAAAAATGTATCCATAGGTTCATCTCCTTATGTGTTGTCTGTTACGACTTCGCAAATTTCCGCTGAGAACGAGCGCCCTTGCCCGTACCAACAGTTTGTGGTGGGATTGAATAACCAATCCCCTTCGAGCTCAAAAGCCTCAATTTCGGGGCATTTTGGGGAAATACGCAAGGTGCCTCTGAACGCCTTGAAGCCTTCTACTTCTATCATCGTGCTGTCTCCTTTCTGTGTTGTTTCTGTTTTAATTCTGTGATTGTATATTACCATAAAATTGGAAAAAGGTCAAGGGATTTTGCAGAAAATTTCCTCTAAATTGGCAGAAAAAGAACACAAACATTCTGTTGTTTTTCTGTGCAAAATGACAAAAGAAAAGGGGCGGCTTGCTTGCCGCTCCCTTTTTATCTTCTGTTGAATTCCCAGGCAAGTGC
>JAZQZO010000029.1:0-3565 GCA_045634065.1 Acutalibacteraceae bacterium | reverse complement strand
AGACCGTAGCCGCTTAAGAAAACGATAAGAGCTACAAGGATAATAGCAACAACCTTAATTTCTTTTTTCATGGTTATAATAACCCCTTTCAAAAATTTTGCGTTCTTACTAAACGCTTTTACCGTAATAATGGCTGGTCTTAACACCTAGTCATTTACCTATTAAAATTACAATATTTTTTCAAAAAAGTCAAGTGCTTTTTTTCATTTAATCTTAAGTTTTATACTTTTTATGAACAAAAACGCAAAAATCGACTTTTTGCACAAAATATACAAAGGCTTTTATGCAAATCGCCAACCCATAAATTTTGCTTTTTTCGAGATATTTCTGATTATATTTTACACTTTTGATATTAATTGCCTTTCAGCTATTGCATTTTGAGTGTCTTTTGGTGTATTCTATATTAGTAAATCATTTTATAGAAAGGACGATATATACAATGAAGAAAATCATTGATATAACAGGTATGCATTGTACACACTGTTCAAAGTCTGTTGAAGATGCCCTTAAAGCTATCGACGGCGTAACAAAAGCAAAGGCAGATCACGAAAATTGTATTGCAACTGTTACTATGAAAAACGATGTTGACGATAAGATTCTTATCGAAACTATTGAAAAACTCGGCTTCACACCGGGTGAAATAACAATAAAAGAAGGAATTTTCGGTTAATTCGGATTGCGGAACTATGCTGTACTCTGCCGAGAAAGCAGGTCTTTACCCTCCGGGGTAGCAAGATATAATTTCGAATTCCACTCTCTCTTTAAGGAGAGCCGGCAAAACTCAAGGTTTTGACTGAGGGGTTAACCCACACAATTGTAAATTAAAAAAAGGAGATAAAAACCTATGGCTAAAGAAAAAAAGATAAAAGAAAAGCCCGTGAACGAACATCCTAATAAAATCGGCATAAAAGAAGCGGCAGGGTACACTATTGCTGAAGCAGGTAATATGTTTAACCTGACATATATCTCTTCTTTCCTTAAGGTGTTCCTCACTGACGTTATCGGTATCTCTGCAGGTAAAGCAGGTACTATGTTTATGGTTACCCGTATCTGGGACTGCATCAACGACCCTATCTGGGGTGCTATGGTTGCTAAAAAAGCTCCCAACAAAAACGGCAAATTCAGACCTTATCTCAAGTGGGTTGCTTTCCCTCTTGCTCTTTCAACCCTTCTCTGCTTTGCACCTTACAACAAATTAGGTCTCGGTGAAGGTATGCTTCTTCTGTTAGCTTATGTTACATACATTTTCTACGGTATGATGTATACAGGTATGAACATTCCTTTCGGCTCACTTGCTTCAGTTATCACTGACGACCCTGCAGGCAGAAGCCTTCTTTCAACCTTCCGTTCAATCGGTTCAGGTATCGGCGGTGCAGTTGTTCTTTTCGTTGCACCTATGTTCATTTATAACACCGTTACCATCAACGGCAAAGAAGTTCAGCAGGCCGACGGCAACAAGATGTTCATTTTCGGTATTGCTATGGCTGTGCTTTCACTCATTTTCTATCTCTGGGGCTATAAGTCAACTAAAGAAAGAGTTCCCTCAGAAGAAAATCCCCAGATGGATTTCAAGGCAACCTACATTGGTATTCTCAAATCAAGACCTTTCATTACTGTTGCTCTTGCAGGCGTACTCATCAGCGGTCAGCTTCAGTTCGGCTCATTCAATGCGTACCTTTACAAGAACTACTTCGAGAACACAAATCTCAGCTTGCTCGGTACTGTTTGTACATATCTTCCCACAGTTATTCTTATTCCCTTCATCGGCAAGCTCTCAGCTAAATACGGTAAGAAAGAGCTTTGCGGTAAAGCTACAATCGTTTCAGCCATTGCAGCAGTTGCTCTTGCTGTTGTAGCAAACAACCAGTCAATTCTCGATATGCTTGACCCTGTCAACGGCAGACTCCCCTGGCCTATCTTTATGATAACTCTTTTCGTAATCGGTATGGGTTACACCTTCGTCAGCCTTACTTGTTGGGCAGTTGTTATGGACGTTATCGACTATCAGGAATATGCAACAGGTATCAGAAACGAAAGTGCGATTTATGCTGTTTACACCTTTGCACGTAAGTTCGGTCAGACAATTGCTGACACTCTCGGCCTTTATCTTCTTCAGTGGGCTAAATATGACAAAGACGTTGCAGGCATCGGTTTCATCACAGAAAACGGCACAAGTAAGAAGATTATGCTTATCTGCACAATCATCCCTGCTGTTGTTTACACAGGCGTATGGCTTCTTATGAGATTCGGTTATCCTCTTACAAAAGAGAAGCTTGAACCCATTTATGCTTTTGTTCGCGAAAAACGTGAAGCTGCAGAAGCAGAAGCTGTGAATGCATAAATAACAGCGCGTTTTTGGTTACTTTTTCCGCGCTAGGAAAAAGTAATGCCTCCGCGGCGAGCGGAAAGATAAAAACATAATACAAGGGCAGATACGAAAAGGTATCTGCCCTATTTTTTATCTCAACTTTTTTATTAACCACTGCACTGCCGTAACAAGAGCTATCACAATTGCAGAGCCCACACCGAAAAATCCCACAAACCAGTAAAACATAAATTCATCATTACCTTCAATAACCAAAGACGCTAATAAGCTGACTGCAGTGAAAAGTGGAAACAACCACTTGATTTTCTCCTTCATCGCTCCTACAAAAACAAAGTTTACAAGGGAACCAAATATTATAAACTCTATCGGCTCAGCAGTGGGCTTGAGCATTATAATAACGTTGGGTATTACATATAAAATCAGCACCTGCACACAGCACAGTATCATGAAAATCCACATACTTTTGTTTATGCTTTTAATTTCTTCATCCTTTTCCATAATAACATCAACTATTGCTTCATCGGTTCTGCTTATAATTACGGGCACCATTACGAGATCCTTATATTGTTCCTGCACTTCCGATTTCTGTTCGGGTATAAACCTTTCACCTGTGAGCAGTTCGTTGACTGAAATATCAAGAGCCTTTGACAAAGGCATCAGAAGAGAAACCTCGGGTACTCCTCTGCCTGTTTCCCAACGCGATATTGCTTTGTCGGTACAATTTATAATTTCAGCAAGTTCTTTTTGTGTAATATTTTTCTGAATTCGCAGTTCTTTTATGAAAGCACCTATTTTATTTGCGTCCATATTCATCACTCCTTATACCTTGATTTTATACTCAAAGGCATAAAAAAAGCAACCTATGTAGCATAGAGTAGGCACTTAAACAAGCAATAGACAAAGAAAACAACAAAAGCGATGAGAAATAAAACTCATCGCTTCCTATTTTTTATTGTTGCAGGGCTCTGCCCTGCGACCTGCAAGCTTTTATAAAAGCTTGACCAAAATTTTCCATCCTTTTTACTTTCCGCTTTTGCTTAAGACCTCAATCATATCTTTCATCGCTTCAACAGGACTTCTGCCCTTGAGCCTGAAAACAATATACGGCTGTGCACCTGCAGCTTTAACCATACCCTTGCCCGAAAGATTGCCTGCAATTGCAACAATTCTTTCAGGAGGAAGCTCGTTGAGGTAGGCAATAATGCTGTCCTTATCCTGCTTGATTTCATATATGCCGAG
>JAZQZO010000028.1:0-4150 GCA_045634065.1 Acutalibacteraceae bacterium | reverse complement strand
CGATAACCGGAATATCCTTTTCCTGAATCATATCAAAGCCGTCGGGAATGTTCATATTCTTATTGAGAGTCTTGATAGCCTCAATGAATGCTTCTGCCTTTTCCTTGTCTGTGCCGTCTGTCTTAACACCTGCGATTTCAGCAAGCTTTGCAAGACGCTTGTGAGCTGTTTCGCCGTAGTACTCAAGTACGTAGGGAAGAATTACAGCATTTGCAAGACCGTGTGGTACACCGTACTGACCGCCAAGGTTGTGAGCGATAGCATGTACATAACCAACATAAGCTCTTGTGAAAGCCTGACCTGCATAGAATGAAGCCTTGAGCATATTGTCTCTTGCTTCGATATCCTTACCGTTAGTGTACGCCTTTTCGATGTTTTCGAAAATCATCTTAGTTGCTTTCTCAGCATAGGCTTCTGTTGACTTAACGTTGCTCTTACCGATGTAAGCTTCAACAGCGTGAGTAAGTGCGTCCATACCTGTTGTTGATGTGATGTGAGGAGGAAGTCCTACTGTAAGTTCGGGGTCGAGAACTGCAAATCTGGGTTTGAGTCTGATATCGTTGATAGCGTTTTTCTCGTGAGTTGCTGTGTCTGTTACAACAGCTGCAAGGGTTGTCTCTGAGCCGGTACCTGCTGTTGTGGGTACTGCAAAGAAGGGAGGAAGCTTATGGTGAAGCTTGAGAACGCCTCTCATCTTTCTTACGGAAATTTTGGGGTTGGTAACTCTTGCTGCTGCAGCCTTAGCGCAGTCCATAGGTGAGCCACCGCCGAATGCGATAACGCCCTGACAGTTGTTGTCAACATAAAGAGCGCGTGCATCTTCGATGTTTTCGATTGAAGGGTTGGGCTGAGTACCGTCGTAAACAACATATTCAACGCCTGCCTTATCGAGTTCCTCGAAAAGTGAATCGAGAAGGTGAAGACCCATAACACCCTTATCAGTTACGATAAGGACTTTGTTAAGACCCTTGCTCTTGATAAATTCAGGGAGCTTTCTGATTGAACCGGGACCCTCAAGAAGAGTGGGTTCTGACCAGTCAAATACGCACATAGCTACTCTGAATGTCTGCTGATAAGCTCTGAAAAAAGCTTTTTTAACTTGCCACATGACAGTTCATCCTTTCAAAATGTAATATTGTAACCCTAATTTTACTATTAATTGCCCTTTATTGCAATAGCAAAAAGCAAAGTTTTATGTTTTATACCGTATTTTTGGTAATTTTTGTAACAAAACTCTCCGTATAATTTATATTGAAGAGGTCAAAACTAAAATCGGACACCAAAGAGGTGTTCTAAAGGAGAATTGATATGCAAGAAAAAAACAAGCAATCCAGAAGAGAGAATAAAGACACATATGTAGTTAACCCCCAGAAGTCTGCCGATCCTCCTCAGCCTCAGGGTAAGAACTGCAACTGCGAGAAAAACAGACAGAACAACAATGATATGAAGTATTAAGTTCTCTCTTAATTTCAGGTAACGGCTCTCTGTTGCCTGATTTTTATTTTGAGATCACAGCATTGACTTGCAGTATTTTTATGTGGTATAATTCAAAATAATAAGTTTGATATTTAATTTATATTTTCTACATAAATTGTTAAACCTTTTGCTTTATTATGATAAGCCTTGCTCAGATATATTAAATTAAATTTATCCCCCAACAGTTTCAACATCTTCGGAGGACAAAGTGGAAAAGTTAAATAATTACATCAACGCCATAATGGCTTTTATAGATAAAATAACAGAAAAAATAAATAACATCAGTTTCCTTAATATAAAACCTGCTAACCGAACAATTGCGATTGTTTTCTCTGTTGCAGTGGTTCTCATAGCTGCGGTTTCAGGCGCATTTGTTATAGGTGAGCTCTCTTCTGAGGACCCTGCCGATACAACATCGGATACTTCAACCCAGGTAAATGCAACACTCCCCTCAGACAGTGAAATTTGCGGAAACTTCCTGTTGGCTCTTACATATGACAATGATATAGAGCTGTTGGCAGTAGCACGTCTTGATTCTGCACAGAAACAGATGAAAGTATCCTTCCTTTCACCGGAGACTTACTGTTCTTTCAACAACCTTTCCGGTACTATGAATCAACACTATGCAAAAGGCGGAACAACAGAACTTTTATGGGCTGTAGGTGAATATGCAAATATAAGCATCGAAAGATATCTTGTTGCTGATGAAAATGCATTCCTGTCTTTTATGGAGCATATAGGCGAGATGGAAGTCAACCTTGAACACGATGTTGTCTGCGGTCAGGATGCTGCCAGCTTCATTATCGAAGAAGGTCCTCAAAGCCTTATCCCCACAATGATGACAAAATATTTCTATTACCTGTGTGAAAATCAGCCTTTATATAACGCTGAGATTATAAATGTTATGGCGCTTTACAGCAAAAAGCTCTTCTGTACTCAGAACCAGGAGAAAACTCAGTCTAACTTCGAATATATGATAAGCTGTCTTGAAACCAACATTTCTGCACTTGATTTCAACAACTATAAAGGGGCTATAATGACACTTGCGAATCCTTTGATTCTTGACTGCATAGTTATTGAAGAAGATCTTTCAAACCTCAGATAATTGCAAATCGGCACTATACGGTGCCGATTTCGTGCTTTTATTCGTTAAAGTGTACTAAAATCAAGGCCATTTTCCGTTATATATAACATACTTTACTATTTTTGCTTATTACTATTGAATTTCTCGCAATTTTAGTATAAAATAACCATATAATCAAGATAATTATATCTTTTATATAGATATTTTTGGAGGTTTTGTATGAATTATTCTCTTACAAAGAAACAAGCAAAAGAGCTTATTTCAGGTAAGCTCTCTCATTACTTCGGTGTTACAACTGAAGAAGCAACTGACGAACAATATTACAAAGCAGTAGCTCTCATCGTCAGAGAGCTTATGAAGGATGGTCTTCGCGAATTCCGTAGCGAAGCAGATAATGTAAACTCAAAAAAGATTTATTATCTCAGTATGGAATTTCTTATGGGCCGTTCACTCAAAAACAATCTTTTCAACCTTAACCTTACAAAGGTTTTTGGTGATGCACTTAAAGATTTCGGCGTAAAACTCGATAAGCTCTACGACTGCGAACCCGATGCCGGTCTCGGTAACGGCGGTCTCGGCAGACTTGCTGCCTGCTATCTTGACGGCCTTGCAACTCAGGGTTACTATGGTATGGGTTATAGTATTCTTTACGAATGCGGTATCTTCAAGCAGAAGCTCATTGACGGTTGGCAGACAGAGCTCCCCGACTTCTGGCTTCCCGGCGGTGAAGTTTGGCTCGCTCCCAGAGAAAAGGACACATTCACAGTACGCTTCGGCGGTGAAGTTGTCGACAACTGGGATAACCAGTACCACAGCGTAGAATACAGAAACACAAACGATATCATTGCAGTACCCTATGATATGTTCGTCAGCGGTAAAGACGGAAGAGGCATCTCAATTCTTCGCCTTTGGAAGAGCAAGGCGCCCTCACTTGATATGAGACTCTTCGACCAGGGTCAGTATATGAAGGCTGTTGAACAGCAGGCTATGGCTGAAGTTATCAGCAAGGTTCTTTACCCCGCAGATAACCACTATGAAGGCAAGAGCCTCAGACTCAAGCAGCAGTACTTCCTCGTATCAGCTTCAATTCAGGATATCGTAAGCAGACATCTTCGTCACTTCGGCAGCGTTGACAATCTTGCAGAAAAGAATGCAATCCATATCAACGATACTCACCCCACACTTTCAATCCCCGAGCTTATGAGAATTCTTCTCGACGAGTGCGGTTACGGTTGGGACGACGCTTGGAGCATTGTTACAAAAACTACTGCTTACACCAACCACACAGTTATGAAAGAAGCTCTTGAGTGCTGGAGCGAGGATCTCGTAAGAACCCTTCTTCCCAGAATCTATCAGATTATCAAGGAAATCGACAACAGATACCGCAGCTACATCTGGAACACAATCTTCGATGCAGGCAAAGTTGAAGAAATGGCTATCATTTCAGGCGGCGTTGTTAAGATGGCTAACCTGTGTGTTGCTACCTGTCACAGTGTAAACGGCGTATCAGCTCTTCACTCACAGATTCTTAAGGATACTATCTTCAATTCATACTACAAGCTTAATCCCGACAAGTTCAAGAATGTAACA